>CAMBHV010000015.1 GCA_945867255.1 uncultured Clostridia bacterium | reverse complement strand
GTTCGTTTTGTACTGCAAGATACAGCACAAAAGTGCGCCCGCCAGCAGCGAAGATGTCGTGTTTCTGGTTTTTAGTGCCAGCAACAGAATGACAATGGGCGGTAACAGCGTCAGTATGCCAAGTTCCATACTATCCTCCTCTTTTTCAGATTTCCGGCAGGGTTTTGCAGCTCGACCCGGCTACTCGTTTACTTCACAACCTGCTGGGTAAAACAATGAATGGATCCCCCGCACAGTGCATTCACCGGACGTACCACATAGCGGCCAGCTACAATATTTTCCAGGCATTTAACAGCCTCTTCATCGGTATCCAGCCCATAGATAGGAAAGATAATAGAGCCGTTGGTGATAAGGAAATTTGCATAACTGGGCACCGCGAAGTCTCCCTCTTTGCGCCACTTACCGTCCGGATTCTGGCCCACGCCCTGCGTCACCAGCACATTTTCCGCCTCCTCTTTGGTGATGCGGAACGGTTTGCACGCCGTGAGCTTGTGCACTTTCAATTTTCTGCCCTTCGCGTCGGTGGAATTGCACAAAATCCTATAGCAATTTTGGAACACCTTGTAATACTCATTGGTAGGATCTTCCGTATAGCAACACACCACCTCGGCGGGGCCAATAAATGAACAGATGTCATCCACATGGCCATCTGTCTCACCTGCGTTCAAATCAATCCCTTCGTTTAACCAAATAACCTTTTCAAAACCCAAGTAAATCTTCAATTTTTCCTCAATCTGTTGCCGAGTAAGGTTGGGATTGCGGTTTGGGTTCAGCAGGCAACTTTCGGTGGTGATCACTGTGCCCTCTCCGTCCGCAATGATGGAGCCGCCTTCCAGCACGAACGTGGTTTTATATCGGTCGTGCCCGGTGGCCTGCAGCATCTTGCGCGCAGCCAGGTCATCGTTGGCATAGCTAATCATGGCACCGTTGGAATCACCGCCCCAAGCGTTGAATTTAAAATCCACCCCGCGTACTTCGCCTGTTTTACGGTTTTTCACGTAAATCGCACCGCTGTCGCGCGGCCAGCAGTTGTCCAGCGACATCTCATAAATGGAAACATCCAGCCCGGCAAAGATGTATTCCGTCTCCAGGTACAAATCGTTTGGCACGCCGATGTTCACATGCGTGCCGGCGGCGTTGATGGCCTTGGCCAGGTTTACCTGCGTCTCCCGAATTTTGAAGCCACCATTGTGCCAGTGGGAGTAAGCGCCCCCCACCAGCAGCCATACAGCCTTCTGGGGCTCAAACTCTGCGGGCATCACAAAGCCATCTTCATAGGGCAGCGTTTTCAACAAATGTGATGACATGTTTCATCCAACCTTTCTTATGTTTTTTAGAATACCCGGCACATCGCGCCCGGACCGTTTCAAAGCGTTACATGGGTGAGCTGCGTGCCGAACTTCTTGTTCATGTAATCAATTTTCTCCCGCACAATAGAGCCTTCTTCCGTCAGCTCTGCCTGACTGGGCTGGTTGGAGCGCGGCCCCATCAGATATGCCATCAGGCCACGCTGGGTATGCAGACGGTTCTCTGCCTGCTGCCACAAAAGCGAGCCTTCAAAATCCATGGCGTAATCATCCATCTCCTTACCGCGCAGTGCGGGCAGATAGTGCATAGTTTTGGCGTTTGGGCAATGCGCCAAAAGCTCTTTGTTGACCTGGAAGCCCTTGTCGAGGAACACCTCCTGGAAATATTCGAAATCGCTCTTGCTTTCGGTGCCCTCATAGCAGAAGCAACCTGTGTATATAAAATCCGCTCCCTGTACAGCCTCTACGGGATCATGCGTGGTAAGGATGCAACCGCCGCCCTCTTTCACCGCCTGCTCGCGGCGGGCAAGGTTTCGCTGAATCATCCATTCCGGATTGTTGTCCTTTTCGCCGCCCAGCGTGTGCCCTTTGGGGCTGCACAATACCACCGTTGCTCCAAACCTTGGAAGAAGCTTTGCAAGGTCGTTGGCAGAGGTCTCGCGCACGCCGGTAGCCCCCACGAAGGCCAGACGAATATCTTTCAGCTCTTTTCCCTCAGGCAAATGCTCCAGAATCGTAACAAAGTCGCACAAAGTCTGTGTCGGGTGGCGGGTATGGTCCATACCGTTGAAGAAGGGCACACTGCACTGTGCCACAAACTCCTCCATCTCTTTGGTATTGCGCCAACGCATGGCAATGCCATCCACCATGCTGGAAACAACGCGCGCGGTATCGCCAATGGTCTCACGTTTGCCCAGATGCAGTTCCCCCTCTGGCCCTCCCGTGAGGAACAAAGCATGCGCGCCCAACTGCTGGGCAGCCACTTCGAAGGACACGCGTGTGCGTGTGGAGTTTCCGTTAAAAATCATGGCGATAGATTGCCCCTGAAGCAACTTGGGCACCGTGCCTTCATACGCGTCCTTTTTTAAGCAGCGGATCAGATCGGCCAATGCCAATAGTTCATCCGTGGAATAGTCCCAGCAATCCATAAAGTGTTTTACCGGTTTCATAAATAAAGCGACCTCGTTTCTTTATATTGTTTTAGCCCGGTTGTGTCTCCCCCGGATCCATAATTTTATTCTAGCGGGTCGATATAAATGTTACAATTACACAGAATTATAATATTAAAATAACGAATTTTGGTTAAAGCATCTTATAATTTTCCTTGTAAGGCTTGCCTTTTTCTTGACAAGGTATGGCAAGCTTGATAGCATAAACTTGTTGGTAAATTTTCAAAGCGAGCCGTTTTCCAAGAATTATACTCGCTTTATTTGGCAAAAGAGGGATCAGCTTATGGAACACCGTGTCAGTAGTGCACAGTGGTATCAGTTGGACGAGTTGACTGCCGCCATTTACAACACGTCATTCGATCACTTGTTTGAGGTTGTTTTAAAAAACATCAAACAGCTAGTGCCATATTCTCATGCGCTCACTTACCTGCTTCGAAGTGAGGATGGCCTAGACGTGAGCTTCAATTTTAAAAGCGACGAGATTCCGCCTGAATATCTTCGCCTGTATTTGGACAAATACTCCAGGCTGGATTTCATCAATTGGTACACCAGCACTTGTGCGGCAGAGGTATTTCGCGAATCCGATATCATCCCTAACAATTTGCGGGAACAATCCGTTTTTATGAAGAACTGGATGGAACCCATCGGCTTGTATCACAGCGTGGGCATCGTGATTTGGTGTGAGGGAATTTCGTACGCTTCCATTTTTCTTTATCGCCCAAAAAATGCCGACGATTTTTCCGACCAGGAGCTAGAGATCCTTCGCATCATGAACCGCCATTTGTGTCTGCGCGCTCATGCGCTTTATCCAAACGGTTTGGGGCAGATGTTCGTGCAACAGGCGACGGGCGATGGAACCGTGCTCTCGATCACTTGCCTTACAAAGCGTGAGCGCGAGATCATCGATTGCATCCGCAACCATGTACTGCGTAGTGAACTGTGCGATAAACTTTTCATCACCGAAAACACGCTGAATAAGCATTTCGACAATATTTATAAAAAATTAAATATCAATTCCTATGAAGAGTTGCTTCAGCTGATTAAAAAAAGGTAGCGTGTTTTATACCTTTTTCCTTGCGCTTTATTTCTAATCTACTGTATTGTTACAAGTTCTTGTAATGAATTTCGTTTAAAAATAATAGAATTCTGGAATTGATAGTTCCCACGGCTGGATATACCATATAAATAGTAAAAAAATGGGACAAAATCTAAAGTTTGACAGCCGGATAAGGGGGGACGAAACTTTTATGGAACTTGGAGCATGGACACTTTTGCCACCTCTCGTCATTATTGCCATCGCCATTAAAACCAAAAGCACAACCTCCTCATTGCTGACGGGTACACTGTTGTGCTGTGTCTTGCAATATAAAACCGACTTCCTTACCGGCTTCATCAATTTGATGTATTCGGTGGGTTGCAATGAAGATACCGTGTGGTACGCTCTGTTCGTGGTGTTATTTGGTTGCATTTTGGGTGTGTGGTCCACCACAGGAGCCACCAACGCAGTGGCAGACAAGATGATGAAATTTGCCACCACCCAACGTCGCACACTTGTGCTTTCCTGGCTGGTAGGCATTTTATTGTTTATTGACGATTTCACCAGTATTGCCGTGCGCGGAACTATGACAAAATTATATGATAAAAACCAAATCCCTCGTGCCATGCTGGCGTATATCGCCGATTCCACCGCTTCGCCCATGTGTATTCTTATCCCGTTCGGTACTTGGGCTATTTTTTACCAATCTGTGTTTGCAGGATATTCTGAGGTAACTGCTCTGGGCACCCCGATGCAAGTATATATCCGCACGATTCCCTACCTGTTCTACGGTTGGGCCTCACTTTTCATTCCTTTGTTGCTCTCGATTGGCGTGTTGCCTCCAGTTGGCGCTATGAAAAGAGCCTATCAGCGTGCACAAACCAGCGGTGAGCTGTATGGCCCTGAGAGCCGGGCACTGAACCAAGGAGATTGCGAAACAGTACTCTCTACAGAAAGCTGTGCCGGCAGTTACAAACGAGTGATTTGTTTTCTGGTGCCCCTTGCCTGCTTTATTGTAGCTGTGCTGGCCACAGGCGATGTAATTATTGCGTGCATCCTTACTTTGGCTGTTCTGGTAGTTTTGTGCCTTGCCATGCGAATTTCGAGCTGGGGGCAGATGATGAGCGCCTGCATGAATGGTGTTCAGTCCATGACCAGCATGATTGTGATTGTATTTGCCGCCTATATGGTGCGCGATTCACTCATTGCCATTGGCCTGCCAGAATATATTGTGGCTGTAGCCCGCCCGTTCATGAGCCCGGAACTTCTGCCACTTATCACCTTTGTGGCCTGCACTGTTCTCACCTTTGCATCCGGTAGCAACTGGGGTGCCACACTGGCTGTAGCCGCTATCGTCATTCCCCTTTGCGCCGCTTTAAATGGGAACATGATCTTGGTTCTGGCCGCTATCGTTTCGGGTGCTGCGTTTGGCGCACACGTATGTTTTTACTGCGATGTGACGGTATTTACCTCTGGCATGACAAAAATTGACAACATCGAACATGCCGTTACACAGCTACCCTATGGACTACTTGGCATGGCTGTTAGCTGCGTCGGATATCTGTTGGCCGGGTTTCTTTTGCACTGACAGTTCTTTAATTTTTCTGGCTGACCTTAGTCCAGCCCGTCTTTCAACGGGTTGGACTTTATTTTTTGCTTTTTCGCATATAATGACTCTACTTTGTAAATGTAGCTTCCGATGACATTCAAAACTTTTTTATAAAGTGACTCTCCATAACATGAACCGGAGCGTTTGAAATAAATGCATTCAGCCTGCACAACACACATTCGGCGTGGATTCAGTAAAGGAATAGGAGATTTAGTTTTTGTCGTATGTATGCTATTGCCGAGACCACATTCTGATATCCACCTATCTGGATCAATTTGAAATTTCACTTATGCATATCCATCTCTTGCATTTCCACATGGTTGTAGTACAATAAAAAAGCATTATGTAAAAACAAAGTAAAACAAATGAGAAAGGAGGCCTTTTCATGCAGGAGACAAAGCAGGCCACCAGCCGGCCGCTTTTCACGCGCGATGATTTGCTGCGGCTGATTATTCCTCTTGTCATTGAACAGTTTTTGCTGATGACGGTGGGCATGGCCGATACCGTAATGGTGACCACTTCGGGGGAAGCTGTAGTATCCGGTGTTTCTCTGGTGGATAATATCAACACCCTGATCATCCAGATTTTTTCCGCACTTTCTACCGGAGGCGCCGTGGTGGTGGCCCAATATCTGGGGCGAAGAGAAGCGCATAATGCCAAATTGGCATCCAAACAGCTTTTGTACACAATGACTGCTGTCTCGGTGTTCCTGATGGCAATGGCGCTCATCTTCCGCCAGCATATTCTGGGGCTGATTTTTGGGCAGGTGGAACCAGACGTGATGGAAAGCGCACTGGTATATTTTCTGATCACCGCCGCAGCATACCCTATGATGGGTATTTATAATGCGGGCTCGGCGCTATTTCGCGCCATGGGCAACAGCAATGTATCCATGTTCTGCTCGCTGATCGTAAACGTGGTGAATATCGCAGTAAACGCCGTGCTGATCTATGGGTTCCACATGGGCGCTGCAGGTGCTGGCCTTGGTACATTGGCCTCCCGCATTGCGGCCGCCGTCATCATCATGACGCTGCTGGGCCATAAAAACAATACGATACGGGTGGAGGGTGTGTTCCACTTTGAGATTCGCACCGACATGATAAAGCGCATCCTGTTTGTAGGTATTCCCAACGGGCTGGAAAATGGTATGTTTCAGGCAGGCAAGTTGGTAGTGCTGAACCTTATCGCCACATTTGGCACATCGGCTGTGGCCGCCAACGCCATTGCCAACAGCATTGCAGGTGTTGTAAACGTGCCGGGTATGTCTATTGGCCTTGCCATCATCACGGTGATTGGCCGTTGCATGGGCGCAGGTGAAACAGGCCAGGCCTCTCATTACACCAAGCGGCTGGTGGGGGCCAGTTATATGTGCATGTTTGTGATGAGCGCCTGCATGTTTTTCTTTGCCGATACACTTGTTTCCTGGTTCAATTTGACACCGCAGGCTATGGAGATGGCGGCGCAGGTACTGCGCGCATGCGCCGTGGGTAACGTACTGTTCTGGCCCATGGCATTCACGCTGCCAAACTCGCTGCGTGCTGCAGGCGACGCTGTGTTCACTATGGTGGTTTCGCTGTGCTCCATGTTCGCCTGCCGTGTAGCGCTCAGTTATGTACTGGCGTGCAGCTGGGGTTTTGACATGGGGCTTTTGGGCGTGTGGCTTGCCATGATCGCCGACTGGGTAGTGCGTGGCATCTTCTTTTTGTGGCGCTACCGCCAGGGAAAATGGAAAAAACTTCGGGTCATTGGCTAAACCGCCGCGCCCATATAAAACGCCGTGTGCCCTTCTAAGGGCACACGGCGTTCTTCATTGATATCCCTCACGGCTCAGTGTGTTCATCCTGCAAAGCAGGCAGAGGCACTCCACACATCAGAAAAAGGTAAAACACAATTGCTGACACCGCTACATCGGAAACACATTTTCACATTTTCCATCCGTAACCATCCGTTTGTGCGGTATGAGCAAGCAGCACAAGGTTTCACATCTCTTAAAAAATTGCTGACACAAGTGGCAGCATCCGGTTTGCACAGGCTTTCGTAGCATGTGCAAGCCTGTAAGAAAAAGTTCAAATACGCGTCATGCTTCGGGTGGCCACGATATCTGCACCCGTCCCCAGCACATCACGGATCACAAGCTGCCCTGCGTCCACAGGTGCCTCCAATTGCACGGTATCCAACACGCGCATCGCTTCCATCAGCAATCCCTTGGGAATGGGCTCGCTTGTTTTTACAGGCAGGCGCTGATGCAAGCCGCCTTTCACTTTCACCGTACTGGTAAGCACACGCGTTGGATGCAAAAGCTCGCTTTTTCCATATTCGGCTCCACGCGGGCAAGCATTTCCCGTGACGGTATAGTCATTTTTCTCATCCACTTTCAAGTGACACCCTTTCGGGCACACAATGCAGATCAGTTCCTTCATGCCTGTGTCGCCTCCTGTACATGCAAAGTGACGGCACCCTGCGCTTTTTTCAAAAGTACCGCCGGCAATGTGATATGTTCCATCTCGCCCGGTGCCATGTGTTCCCGGCGATACCGGGCGATCTGTGTGCCGGTTTCATCTTCTACCAGGATGTGCGAACTCTTCAGCACACGGTTTACACGGAAAAAGATGTCTGCCTTCTGCGCATCTGTACGCACATGCTGGGGCACGGTATAACTGACGAATGTACCGTTTTTCACTTCCAGTACAGCACCTGCCTGCTGCCCGGTTCCCTGCACATAAGCCGCGGCCGCGTCACCCGCACGTTCGCTTTCCGCAGAGACATAGTCTACAAGGTCGTGCACATGCACCACGTTGCCGCATGCAAAAATACCCGGCACGCTTGTCTCCATGTTTTCATATACCACGGCACCGCTCGTACGCGCATCCATGCGAATGCCCGCCTGGCGCGTCAGTTCGTTTTCCGGAATCAGGCCCACGCTCAAAAGCAGGGTGTCGCAGTCAAACACCATCTCCGTGCCGGGAACAGGCCTGCGCTGACTGTCCACACGGCTTACCGTCACCTGCTGCAGCCTGTCGTGGCCTCGAATATCCGTAACGGTATGGCTCAGATACAATGGGATATCGTAGTCCTGCAAGCACTGTACGATATTTCGCATCAGTCCGCCAGAATAGGGCATCAGTTCCACGCAGGCAAGCACCTTCGCACCTTCCAAAGACATACGGCGGGCCATAATCAGGCCAATGTCTCCACTGCCCAAAATAACTACGCGCCGGCCCACCATATACCCTTCCATGTTCAGGTAGCGCTGGGCTGCGCCAGCCGTAAAAATACCGGCTGGCCGTTCTCCGGGAATCGAGATTGCCCCACGGGTGCGCTCGCGGCACCCCATGGCCAACACCACTGATGTTGTCTGTAGCGCCTGATACCCGTGCTGTGTGCTGACGCAGTGCACTGTGTGCGGCGCCCCTGCCACGCCTGGCTCCACCTGCAGGGCCATGGTATCCAGCTGCACTTGTACTCCGGTGCGGTTCAGCATTTCAATAAACCGTCCGGCGTATTCCGGGCCGGTGAGTTCCTGCTGAAAACGATGCAGGCCAAAACCATTGTGGATGCACTGATTCAAAATGCCGCCAAGTTCTTTATCCCGCTCCAAAACCAGGATTTGTCGCAAGCCCCGCTCCCAAGCACGGCAGGCAGCAGCCAGTCCCGCCGGGCCGCCACCGATTACGATTAAATCAAACATTCTGTGCGCCTCCCCTGCCCTGTTTGGTTTCTCCGGTGATGAGATAGGTGCCTTCCTGATCCATGAGAACTGCCTGCTGCGGGATGCCTAGTTCCCGCGCGATAATAGCCTGCACACGCGGCCCGCAAAAGCCTCCCTGGCACCGGCCCATTCCCGCATTGCAACGTCGTTTGATTCCATTTAAACTGCACGGCGGAATAGGGCTGTGCAGTGCGGCCACAATTTCGCCCTCGGTGATGGTCTCGCACCGGCAAATAACGCGGCCATACCGTGCGTCCTGCCGAATCAGTTCATTTTTCTCTTCTGCGTTCAGCTGCGAAAAGCGAACGTGGCGGCGTATATTGTGGAATACCGGCTTTTTCTCCAGCCTGGCTCCTGCCGCACACAACATGTCCACCGCCATGGCGCCAATTGCCGGTGCACTGGTAAGGCCCGGGGATTTGATGCCGGCCAAATCAAAAAAGCCCGGTGAAGTTACACTTTCCTCAAGGATAAAATCTTCCCGTGTGCTGATGGCGCGCAAGCCGGAAAAGTTGCGAATGTTTTCGCGAAAATTCAGCCCCGGCACACTGCGCAAAGCGGTTTTCTTCACATAGGCCATCCCTTCGGCCGTGTTAGCAAGATCCCTCTTATCCTGCACAGGTTCCGCATTGGGGCCCACGATAAGATTCCCATGAACAGTGGGCGCCACCAAAACACCTTTGCCGTTTTCATTTGGGCACTGGAACACGATGCGGCTCACCTGTGCACCCTGGCTTTTATCCATCAGATAATATTCCCCACGGCTGGGACGAATGGCATATCCCGGTTCTTCCAGCAACGCATGCACCTCGTCGGCATGTACCCCCGCAGCATTAAAAACGTATGCCGCTTCGTATTCCCCTTTCGGCGTAGTCACACGAAAGCCTCCAGGTACTTTACATATAGCCGTAACGGGACTTTGCAGGCATATCTGCACCCCATTGCGCACAGCTGTTTCCGCCATGGCCAATGCAAATTCCCACGGGTTGATGATGCCGGCGCTGGGGGCATGCAATGCACCAGCCACTTCATTGCTCAGGTTTGGTTCCATGGCGCGTGCTTCTTCCCCGCTTAGGAGGCGCAAGCCCGGCACGCCGTTCGTCTGCCCACGCATGAACAGTTTTTCCAGCGTGCGGCATTCAGCCTCACTGAAGGCAAGCACGAGGCTTCCCACGCGTTGAAATGGCACATCCAGCGCCTGGCAGATATCGCCCGTCATGCGGTTGCCCTGCACATTCAACCTGGCCATCAAGGTGCCCGGTTCGGGGTCGTATCCCGCATGGATGATGGCACTGTTAGCCTTCGTAGTGCCATTTGCCACATCATTTTGCGCTTCCAGTACCAAGGTATTCAGCTGATAGGGCGCAAGATGATAAGCAGTGGCTGCACCCACCACGCCACATCCAATGATGATCACGTCGTACATATGGTACGCCTCCTGTTTGATATGGATAAAATAAAAAAAGAGCAAGCAAAACACACCCTTAGACAGGGCCATGTATCTGCTTGACTCTTATACTCGGCAGGATATCCAGTTTTACGATTTTATTGTAACATTCACGCTTTGAAAATGCAAGAAAAAATGCACACGGGAAACATCCGGATTTTCCGCTTGGCCGCAGATTGACATTCCTTTTTTCCTGTAGGCCTCACATTCTGTGATTGAAAAGCCAACTTAGAAAATGTCAATTGTAGGAAACACCTAAAATTAGTGCCTCGTTTTTAATAAAATGCCGATTTTACTTTTTTGCTTTTTCTTTCCTTTACTTCCGGTGCGGCATCTGCAATAATAAAATTGTCCAGAGAAGTAAGGGAGCCGGGCGAACACAGGTTCGTGGAGCTCTCTTTTTGTTTATTTTCCATATTATTACAAGGCTATAGAAAGGCCGGCAGAAAAGGGGGCGCTGCACTTGGAACCGATCCGGGAGCGCATTGCGAGTTGCCCGGTGATCGCGGCGGTACAAAGCGAAGAGGACCTCGCCGCCGCGCTTACCACAGAGTGCGAAGTGGTATTTTTTCTGTTTGGAAATATTCTGAATATTTCCAAATTGGTGCAGCAGGTAAAGGCAAATGGTAAAGCAGCACTGGTGCACGCAGATCTTGTGGAAGGGCTTGGCACACGTGAGATCGCAGTAGATGCATTAAAAGCCTTATGCGAACCGGACGGTATCATCAGCACTCGCCCGGCGCTGGTGCGTCGTGCACGCCATTTAGGCCTTGTTACCGTACAGCGGGCATTTATTCTGGATTCGTTATCCATCACCAGCCTGGCCGGGCAGCTTTCCGTGGGTAAGCCGGATTTTATCGAAATCCTGCCCGGTATCATGCCACGCGTCATCACCGAAGTTTGCCAGCGCTATTCCACCCCGGTGATCGCAGGCGGACTGATCAAATATAAAGAAGATGTGCTGGCTGCCATTCGTGCAGGGGCAGCCGCTGTTTCCACCACTTGCCATGCAGTATGGCGTATGTGAAAAAGGAGGCATAGCAAATGAAACCGTACGTAATTGCACTGGACCAGGGCACCACCTCAAGCCGTTGCATTATTTTTGATAAGGAGCAAAATATCGTTGCGCTGGAACAGCGCGAGTTCAGCCAACATTACCCCAAACCCGGCTGGGTAGAACACGACCCCATGGAGATTTATTCCAGTCAGTATGGCGTGCTGATGGAAGTTCTGGCGCAAAGCGGTGTGATGCCAAATGAGATTGCAGGCATTGGAATCACCAATCAACGGGAAACTACCGTCGTATGGGACAAAGAGACCGGTAAACCGGTGTATAACGCCATTGTGTGGCAATGCCGCCGCACGGCAGCGCTGTGCGAGGAATTAAAAAAAGACGCCTCTTTCACGGAATATGTGAAAGAGGCCACCGGCCTTCTGATTGACGCCTATTTTTCCGGCACAAAAATCAAATGGATCCTGGACAATGTGCCCGGCGCGCGCGAAAAGGCCGAGGCCGGCCGGCTTCTGTTTGGCACGGTGGACACCTGGCTCATCTGGAAATTGACAGGTGGACGCACATATGTGACAGACTATACCAATGCCAGCCGCACCATGCTGTACAACATCAAGACACTGTGCTGGGACGAAAAAATCTGCAGTCATCTTGGTATTCCCATGGGTATGTTGCCTGAGGTATGTGATTCCAGCAAAATATACGGCACTGTGAATATCCAAGGCACAGAGGTACCCATCGCAGGCATTGCAGGGGATCAGCAGGCCGCGTTGTTCGGCCAGACATGTTTTTCACCGGGTGAAGCAAAAAACACCTATGGAACCGGCTGTTTTCTTTTGATGAACACTGGGGAAACACCGTACCGCAGCCGCAATGGCCTGCTTACCACCATTGCCATCGGGCTTGGCGGTAAGGTACAATATGCGCTGGAGGGCAGCGTATTCGTGGGCGGTGCCGTCATTCAATGGGTGCGTGATGAGCTGCGGTTCATCACGGAATCACGGGATGCGGAATATTACGCCCAGAAGGTTCCCGACACGGGCGGAGTATATCTGGTGCCCGCTTTCACAGGCCTTGGCGCCCCCTACTGGGATATGTATGCCCGCGGCTGCCTTGTGGGCCTGACACGCGGTACCACGCGCGAACATATCATTCGTGCTGCGCAGGAATCCATCGCGTATCAAAGCTACGACCTTGTAGCAGCTATGGAAAAAGACACTGGTATCCCCATGGCAGAGTTGAATGTGGACGGCGGCGCCTCGCGCGACCGTTTTCTGATGCAGTTCCAGGCAGATATTCTGCATAAAACAGTGCGCCGTCCCATGATTCGCGAGACAACCGCCCTTGGTGCAGCCTATCTTGCAGGGCTTGCCACCGGCGTGTGGAGCGGGCTGGATGAAATCCGCGCACAGTGGACACTGGATA
>CAMBHV010000014.1 GCA_945867255.1 uncultured Clostridia bacterium | reverse complement strand
AGCGGCATCCACCTGGCCACCCGAATACGGTGCACTAATGACAAACAACCCTGGGTACAGCGGGCTTTCCACCAACGCTTTGCCCGCATCGCACCGGCCGGATAAAACGTCCTCTACGTCGTATACCGTTTTGCCATATACCCCTGCGATATAATCCACGCTGCGAAGTGCGGAATCCAGTTCCACCAGCAACACGCGATGCCCACGCGCCGCAAGAGCCGCGCCCGTCATCACGGCCACGGTGCTTTTCCCGGTCCCGCCCTTTCCGGAGGCCACCATGATCACATTTGCACCCATGTTTCCCTCCGGCGGCTTGATGTCATTACACAAATTGCATACTTATAGTTGTATTCTATCACAACTTTTTGTGGCATACAACAGTGAAGATTTTAAAACAGCACAAAAAACAAAATTTTCACTGATTTTGGGTTATTTTTACTACTCCGGCACGGCGAAGTGCGGCATATACACGGGAAACCGGCAGCCCCATCACATTGTGATAACATCCCTCTATGCCCAGTACAAACCTTGCTGCAACGCCCTGTACCGCATAGCCGCCCGCTTTATCATATGGCTCCTGCGTGGCAATGTAAGCTTCGATCTCTTGTTCCTCCAACGGGGCAAAACGCACCACAGACGTACAGGCAAATATATCGCTCTGCCTGCCCGGCACAGCCAAACACACACCGGTATGTACCAGATGAGCGCGGCCGGAAATTGCGTGCATCATCTGCCGTGCCTCACGGGTATCGCAAGGTTTGCCCAGCACAGCACCGTCCACATCCACCACCGTGTCACACCCCAGCACACACGCCTCTGGAAATTGTGCCGCCACCGCCTCACATTTGGCCTGCGCCAACTTCTGCACCAGAAGTTTGGGCGTGGGAGCGGTAATGGCACTTTCGTCTACATCGCTGGCATGCACGGTGAACTTTGGCGTGACCAGTGCCAGCAGCTCTTTTCTGCGCGGTGATGCAGAAGCAAGTATCAGTTCCATTCTGTCACCTCAGCGCAATGTAGTGCGATTATACAGAAAAATTGCCGCCGCAATGGTAAAGATTTGCGCCACACTGACACCCATGGAAAAACCGAACGTCAGTTTGACCACCGAAAGATCCAGCACAAAGGGAGCGTCTGCATTAAAACCAATGGACTGGTAATAGCCAAGCCAACTCAAAAATGGCACGTTGCGGCACACGCTGGCCAGCATGGCGCCCAACACGATGCCCGCCAGAATAAAAAACCATAACAGCAGTGTACGTTTCATTTTCATGCTTTTGTTTCCTTTCCGCCTCAAAGCTTTCCCGTAGAGCCAAAGCCGCCTTCGCCCCGGGCCGTGTCACTTAATTCTTCCACTTCCTGAAGCAACGCATGTGCTACAGGCATCACCGCCATTTGAGCCACGCGTTCGCCCGGCTGGATCACGTAGGGCGCATTGCCGTGGTTTACAAGGGCCACATGCACTTCGCCGCGATAATCGGAATCGATCACACCCACTCCGTTCGGCAGCGCCACCCCATATTTGGAGCCCAAACTGGAACGTGCGAAGATCAGCCCCACATATTCCCTTCCCGGCAATTCCATCGCAAAGCCGGTTGGCACCAGCACGCGCTGGCCGGGCAACAGTTCCATTGGCTGTTCCAGTGCGGCGCATAAATCCATCGCTGCGGCACCCGCCGTGGCATATGCCGGCAATTTTGCCTGCGCCCGCAGGCGTTTGATTTTGACACAAACATCCATTTTATTTCCGCCTTTCCACTTTTCCAACCAGATGCTCTGCCGGCCACCTGCGCAGCATCATCAAGATACTCCCCGAAATACAAGCCCACGGGTGAATTTTTCGTCAAATGGCAACCCCTGCAGCGCCATATGCAACACGTGGCACACTCGCTGCGGCGTTTCCACCGTAAAATAAAGCACCAGCCTGTCAGCTTTCACAGTATCCATTTTATCGCACAGATACAGTGGCACAGAATTATATATGGTACGCATTCCCTGCGGCCCCGAACAACGCACAGGAAACGACACACCTTTTCTGTCTATAAGGCGTCCTTCATGCGAGCATCCTTTGCAGGTGTGCACATTGTTCAGTGGGCATGCCCGTGTCAGCATCAGTGGCATATACCCATAAACCAGCACCGCCGTCGGCACCTGCTGCGTCAACTGATCAATCTGCCCAGCCGTCAATTCCATACTGGCCGTTATACTTTCACACCCCATTGCCCGATAGGCCCGGGCCGCTGCGGCATTGGAAATATTCAAGCCAAACCCACCCATCAGCGGCATGCCACGGCACAGATGCATATGTGCCAGATTCTGTGCCACAAAACCGGCAAAGCCGGCATCATTCGCCTGCTTCAGCATAAGGGCGAGCTTCTCTTCGCCGGTAAATTCTGCGCGCGGCAGTTCCAGCCAGGTTCTGGCGCGCAACGCCTGCGGCACTTCGCTCCAGTACTGCACAGGAAGGAAGAAGCGCTCTATCATATCAGCTCCCGCCTGCCCCAAGCACGCCTCCATCTGCCGGGGCGTTTCAAACCGCACGCACCACGAAGCTGCATGCACCGTGCGCGGCGCAGCCTCCTGCAATGCTGCAGCAAACGGTGCGCACAATTTGCCTGGTTGCGTTGCTTTTGGCGGTGCAGCTCGCATGGCAAGCAGTTTTTCCAGTGCCTCGCGCCGTAAAGCGCCCAATTCTCCGGCAGGAGCATACCACTCTGTGCCCCCCTGAACTTCCACGTGGCCGGCCAAAAAGGGCGTTCCGCCTGTTTTCTGCATGGCTCTGACATAGCTCTCTGTCTGGTCTTTCTGGGCAGGGCTGTGCGTTGCACGCTGCTCCGCCTGTGCCACATGCCCCTGTGCATCATACACTTTCAATGCCGCACCTTGCCCGTTTACGCAAAGCACCATATCCACCGGCACCGTTTGCCGTTCACGCCGGTACAGTTCGCGCAGCATCGGTAATGTCGCCTTTGCTTGTGCAGCATCCTGTGCAGTGCGCACGCCAAACATAGCGGCATTTCGCACGCCCTTTATATAACCATCAGTAAATCCCGACCTTGAAAATACTTTTTGTAGTGTCTCCTCGTCATAGCTTTTCCCATCGCGTGCTGCCACGCAAGCCGACACTGCGGCAGCCACATACTCCGGCCCGCGCAGCCGCCCTTCGATCTTCACGCTTGCAATTCCTGCTTGATGCAAAGCCGGAAGCCAGGCCAGGTGAGAATGATCTTTCAGGCTGAGATGAAAATCGTTTTCCTTTCTGGTAGCCCGCGCCGAAAAAGGCAGGCGACAAGGGCCGGCACATAGCCCCCGGTTACCACTTCTGCTTCCCAGAAAAGCGCTCATATAACACTGACCCGACATACTCATGCACAATGCGCCATGCACAAACACTTCCAGTTCTATGGGGCTTTGCTGCGCAACCGCACGAAGTTCTTCAAAACTCATTTCCCTTGCAAGGATAGCCCGGGAAAAGCCCAGTTCTGCCAACTGGCAAACACCCTCCAGGCTGTGTACGCTCATCTGTGTAGATGCATGCAGCGCCGCATCCGGTACATACTGCTTTACCAATGCTGCAGCTGCCATGTCCTGCACAATCACTGCATCTACCCCTGCAGCCTGCACGGCCAGAAGTGCCTGCTTTGCACGTGCCAGTTCATCCCCCAACAGTTCGGTGTTGAAAGTAAGATAACACTTTACCCCGCGGGCACGGCAAAAAGCCGCGGCCTCTTGCAAGGCGGCGGCATCAAAATTGCCCGCCGTACGGCGGGCATTGAACTCTGTAAGACCCAAATACACGGCATCTGCCCCGGCGCGTACCGCAGCTTCCAGCATTTGGCGGTCACCCACTGGCGCCAAAATCTCCGGCGCGTGATTCTTGCCGTGCATCAGTGGTTTTCTTTCAAATACCCAATTTCACGGCGCAGGCGCTCTACCTCGCGGCGTGCTTCTTCGGCCGAAAGCTTCGCCTTGGCCGCGTCTTCCAGGTAGTCTTTGATCTGCGCGCGCATATTATCTGCACCGCTGGTGCTTTTCTTCAGTTCATCCAAGTAACCCAGCGCCGTAATGACAGCCGCCGTAGCAATGGATGCTGAAGGGTTATTTGTCATCATCTGCGTCATATCCGCATCCAGCTTTTCCGCCAGGCCAAGCACATAGTCTTCCGTGTCGGTTGTGGCAATCACATAACTTGCGCCACAGATCTCCAGTTTGATTTTATTCGCCGGCATACACGCAAACTTCCTTTCCTGTTGGGGCGCCACGCCCCGGCAATCGATAGTTTGAATCTATTATACTATTAAGCAACAAAAAAAGAAAGATAAAAAGCCTATTTTCAAAAAACTTCGTTTTCTTTGTTTGTCAGATGGATTCTGAATACCCCTGCCAGCGTGTACGGCCGGGGCCTTTTTTTGCCTTTTTGGTTTTGCCTGGCCGCTTTCTGGTTGAACTGGTGCATCGAATAGAGTATACTTATGAAGTGTATGTGCCTGTTTTGGCCATGCCGGATAAGTAGCGGGTGTCCTGCGCACCTGCCGACTTTTTTCTGGGCTAAGCCCACACGGAACGGAGTAGATGTTTTTTGAATACGAAGATCACAAAAAAAGAGTTTGATAAACTGCTTGCTGATAAATTGTTCAGTGAATTTGCCGTAGATCTGGACAGTGCTACCGACGAGCAGATCTACCGCGCGCTGGCTCTGATCGTGCGCGGCATGCTAAGCGCCAAACGCAAACGGTTCATGTCCCGCACGTATGGCGCCAATGGAAAACAGGTATATTACCTGTGCATGGAATTTTTAATGGGGCGCAGCCTGAAAACCAGCCTGTTCAACATGGGCCTTGCGGACGTGGCCGAGGCCGTGCTGAAAAGTCATGATATCAAACTGGATAATATTTATGAACAGGAGCCGGACGCCGGCCTT
Source organism: uncultured Clostridia bacterium (assembly GCA_945867255.1). Taxonomy (GTDB): domain Bacteria; phylum Bacillota; class Clostridia; order Oscillospirales; family Ruminococcaceae; genus Ruthenibacterium. Next base: position 8,178 of record CAMBHV010000014.1, on the reverse strand, counting down.
GGCAACGGCGGGCTGGGGCGCCTTGCCGCCTGCTATCTGGACGGCATGGCGACGGATGACATTCCCGGCATGGGATATTCCATTCTGTACGAATATGGCATTTTCAAGCAGAAGATCGTGGATGGCTGGCAGGAAGAGCACGCCGACAACTGGTTGCCCGGCGGTGGGGTATGGCTGAAAAGCCACCCGGATCAGGCGGTGGAAGTGCGCTTTGACGGCGAGATCGAAGAGAGCTGGGACGGTTCGTATCACTACGTGAATCACAAAAACTATTCCAGTGTTCTGGCTGTGCCCAGCGATATGTTTGTGGCGGGGTACGACAGTGCGGGGGTATCAAAGCTGCGCCTGTGGCGTGCAAAAGCACCCGGTTTTGACATGAACAGTTTCAATGCCGGCCAGTATGGCAGCGCCATTGCCAAAAACGCCAACGCAGAACTGATCTCCAAAGTTTTGTACCCAAACGACAACCACATGGACGGTAAGATCCTTCGTCTGCGCCAGCAGTATTTCCTGTCATGCGCCTCTGTGAACGACATCGTAAAAACGCATCTCTCACAGTATGCCACGCTGGACAACCTTCCGGATAAAGTGGCCATCCACATCAATGACACGCATCCCACGCTGGCAATTCCCGAACTGATGCGCATCCTGCTGGATGAATGCGGTTTCACCTGGGATCACGCATTTGACATCACCCGCCGCACTTTCGCCTACACCAACCACACGGTGATGAGCGAAGCGTTGGAAAAATGGAATATCGACATCTTCAAGAAAACGTTGCCTCGCATTTATCAGATCTGTGAAGAACTGGATCACCGTTGCCGCGCCGACCTTGAGCGGGCTTTCCCTGGTGATTATGGCAAGATCAATTATATGGCGATTCTGGGTGACAACCAGGTGCGAATGGCAAACATCTGCTGCTACGTATGCCATTCCATCAATGGTGTGTCCAAGCTGCACAGCGAGATCATCAAGCAAAGTGTGTTCCATGACTATTACCTGTACAGCCCGAAAAAATTCACCAATGTCACCAACGGCATTGCTTACCGCCGCTGGTTGCTTGCCTCAAACCCTGCCCTGACAAGCCTTTTAAGCGAGACCATTGGCGATGGGTTCAAAAAGGACGCCTCGCAGCTGAAAACCTTTGAAAAGTATGCCGACGATAAAACCGTGCTCAGCCGGCTGGGTGAAGTAAAGCGTCACAACAAAGAGGTGTTTGCCGAGCACCTGAAAAAAGTAACCGGCCAGGTGATCGACCCCGCATCTATTTTTGATGTGCAAGTCAAGCGGATGCACGAGTACAAGCGTCAACATCTGAACGCCCTGAACATCGCGGCACAGTATCTGTATTTGAAAAACAACCCCAACGCCGATGTTCTGCCAAAAACGTATATTTTCGGTGCCAAGGCTGCGCCGGGATATTACATGGCCAAACAGATGATCCGCCTGATCTGCAAACTGGGGCAGCTGATCGACGCCGATCCTGCCGTGCGGGAAAAACTTCGCATTGTATATCTGGAAGATTACTGCGTCACCACCAGCGAGCGGCTGATGCCGGCCAGCGAAGTGTCTGAACAAATCAGCCTTGCGGGCACCGAGGCTTCCGGCACCGGAAACATGAAGTTCATGCTGAACGGCGCCGTCACTCTGGGCACGCTGGATGGTGCCAATGTAGAGATTGCCCAGGCCGCTGGCAAGGAAAATGAGATCATCTTTGGCATGCTGACACCTGAAGTGAATGATTTGAAGCGGTTCGGCTACCATCCATCCAGTTTTATCGCGGCCTGCCCCGAAGCGGCACAAGTGCTGGATTTCCTGGAAAAAGGCTGGAACGGAGAGAACTTCCACGAAATCGCATCAAACCTGCGCACATCCGACCCCTACATGGTGATGGCAGATTTTGCAGATTATCTGCGCGCACAGCGCGATTTGAGCCGTCTTTATGCCGATGCCAACACCTGGAACCGTATGAGTTTGATGAATATTGCCAATAGCGGCATCTTCTCAGCCGACCGTGCCGTGTTCGAATATGCACGGGATATCTGGCGCATCGAACCGGTCAAATAATCCACACTTCACTCCGGAGAAACGCGCATGAGTTCCATTTATAACAGTTGTGACATTTTTCACAAATCTCCGTTCGGCGCTGTGCGCGCCGGGCAACAAGTTGTATTCACCTTGCGTGTGCCACATGAGTTTGGCTGCACCACACCCTATCTTGTTCTGCGCAGGGACGGCGGTACGCCGTCCCTGTTTGCGCTGCATCCGCTTGAGTCCGGCGAACCAGATGAACACGATTTGTTTTGCCTTTCTCTCGTTTTGGATCAGGCAGGGCTGTATTTTTACTATTTCGACCTTTATACCGGATATCGGAAGTTGTACCGTGGCGCACTGGGCGAGGCATATATCACCACCGGCACCGGGGAGGAATATCAGCTTACCGTATATGATGCCGCCTTTTCCACCCCAGACAAGCTGAAGGGTGGTGTGATGTATCAGATCTTTCCGGATCGATTTTGCGAAGGGCGCGTAAAGCCCATGCCATTTGCGGACCGGATCTACCGCGAAAATAAAAGCGGAGAGCCGTATTTTTGGCCCACCGAGCAGGTAGATGGTTACCTGACGCGCGATTACTTTGGCGGAGATTTTGAGGGAATTCGAAAAAAGCTGCCGTACCTGGCCAGTATGGGCGTAACGGTAATTTACCTGAATCCCATTTTTGAAGCCCACTCGAATCATCGTTATAATACCGCCAATTACCTGAAGGCGGACCCACTGCTTGGTACCAATGAAGAATTTGCCCATCTGTGCGATGAGGCCGGGCGGTGCGGTATCTCCATCATACTGGACGGCGTGTTCAGCCATACAGGTTCTGATTCTATCTATTTTAACCGAGAATGCCGGTATCCGGTGTGCGGAGCATATAATTCGCCCGACAGTCCTTACCGGCGCTGGTATGATTTTTCCGCTTCATACCCATGCGGATATCGCGCCTGGTGGGGGTTTGATACACTGCCCGAAGTAAACGAGCACGATGAAAGCTACCGTGAATTTATTTGCGGGAAAGGCGGTGTGATAGACACCTGGCTTTCACTGGGGGCCAGCGGATTCCGCCTGGATGTGGCGGATGAGCTGCCGGATGATTTTATTGAAGCCATCCGCATAGCCGTAAAACAACACGGGCAGGATAAATTCCTTCTGGGTGAAGTGTGGGAGGATGCCACCACAAAATTCAGCTATGGCGCACGGCGCACGTATCTTCTGGGCAAGGGGCTGGACGCCGTGATGAACTATCCTTTCCGCAACGCCATTCTTTCATTTCTACGGGGTGGTGATGCGCGCGTGTGCGCAGATGCCATCATTCGCATTTGTGAAAACTATCCTGGCCCGGCTTTAAACACACTGATGAATTTTGTCTCCACGCACGATACCGAACGGGCTATTACTGCGCTGGCCGGAGAAAGTTGCGAAGGAAAAGACAGATATTGGCAAAGCAGGCGGCGCCTTACGCCGGAACAATACGAACACGGCCGGCGTCTTGTATGCCTTGCATACGCCATGTTGTTCACCCTGCCGGGTATTCCCAGCATTTATTATGGGGATGAGATTGGCATGCAAGGCTATAAAGACCCCTTCAACCGCGCCTATTTTGAATGGGGCAGCACCGAAACGCGCATTCTTGCAACGCTCCGCAATCTTGCAGCGCTGCGGCAACGCTGCAAGGCATTTGCAAGCGGCCGGTTTACCGTAAGTTATGCGCAAGATGGCGTGCTTTGTTACGAGCGGCTTTCCAGGCGCAGCCAGGCAGCCGTGTGTATCAACCGCACGGCAAGTGATGTACAGGCCACACTTCTTGGAAAAGATGTCGTAGTTGCACCGTATTCCTTCGAAGTGCGAATCGAATGATCCACATAAAACAAAAGGCAGTGCCCCATGGTTATGGGGCACTGCCTTTTTCAGAAATGCATATGTTCGTTATGCAGCGCGCGTATATTGCGTAATACTTTGCTGTGCGCCATCGAAAGAATAGAACGACACCGACATTGTATTGCCATCGGCGCTGGGTTCCAGATATCCGTATCCATCGGCGTTCATATATTCCACCGAGCGCACGCCATCCACGGTGACCACGTTGTTCAAGTAAAACTCTCCGCCATTCATGGAGTATTCCGTAATCTCCAGCGTCTGGCCGTCCGTGCTGGTCCATGTACCAAGCGCCAGGCGGGACGCGCTCACCGGCGTCTCGGCACCCGCCTGCACACACAGCCATTGCATAAAGGAATTTACCTGCTGCGGAGTGCATACATAATACGAGTCCGCATCCAGATCGTCATACCGGTATACGATAGCACCCATAATGGACATACAGGTGTTGCCGTCCCCCAATGGGAAGAAAGAAAGCGCGATTTCAATCACCGTATCGTCTACAAGGCAGCGCATCGTGCCGCTTACTGTGCCGTCTTCCTCCTCTTCAGCATCGTTCCAGTCTGCATCGTCCACCACGATATCCAGCATCTGGCCCAGCGTAGATTCGTCGTTGTAGAACAAGTACGCTGCGCGGCACGCCTGCTCTACGGCGCCAGCCGCGAAAAGGTCGGCAGGTGTATCTGCAGCGGAAATGTGAGATTCCGTCAATATCTGGCTATACTCCATCGGAACAGAAAGGTTCGTCAGTGCATCGTACATCACACCGCCCGCATGCTGTTCCAGTGTGCCTTCCTCCGGCAGAACACCCACCGAAGTTCCATCGTCCAACACAAAATCGTCATCCAGCCCTGCAAAATCATTGTATGACTGAGCCGGAACCATTTTATCAATAGCGCCAATCATGCTTACCATCGAAATGACAGTGATCACCATTGTCACTACGATCACCAGCACAATACTGCCAACCAAAAGGCCTGTTTTCTTGGGCACACGCGCATCGCCTGCGCATTTGTTGTAATAATAACGGTTGAACGTGAACCCGTTATAAAGCGAAAGCCCTAAAGACAAAAGCGAGGTCAGAAGCGTCAGCACATACACCACAATAAAACCGGACGGCACGATACCGGAAGCCGCCATCGTCATACTGTCTGCCGTCATATTCGTCATGATGACGCTCATCACCAAACTCAGCACCCATGGCCAGGCATACAATGCAAGAAAGCGCTTGCCGCACCCGCGGTATAACGTGTGGAAAAAGCCCAGAAAAAACGCTGCAAAGTTGAAATGCGGCTTTCCACCGTTCGCAATCAGATCAAATTCGCGGGCATAATAAGGGTTCACACCGGCATCCGGCCCGTAGGCGCCACCATAAGGCATACCTGGCTGCGGTTGTCCATAGGGCGGCACAGGCCCCGCCGGGGGCATCGCACCCACCGGCGGCACCACGCCTGCCGTAGATGTGTTTTCCGCAGGTGACGGCATCGCAGGCGAAGAGGCGGGCTGCGCCGCGCTTGTCTCCATTTTCATGCCGCAATACGGGCAGTATACCGAGCCCTCATCTACATTTTTTCCGCAAAGTGGACATGTCATCGTGATACTCCTCCCTTATCTATTTGAAGTTTTCCTGTTCTTTTCCAAGCTATCGGTGCCCGGTTCACTGCGCAACCTGATAAGCCCACTGCATAAATGCCGCAGCCTGCTCCTGCGTCCCGATATAGTAAGGCTTTATGAAAAGCTCCTCATCCGTCAGGTAAAACAAGGGTTCGCCTATTAAAATGTACGTCATGCTCCTGTCTTCGCTTTCCCACAACAGCACATAAAATTCAATCACCGAATTTTCCAGATAGCATCGCAGTTTGCCCGAATAATCGCCAGAATCCTCTTTTTGCAGGAAATTCCATTCGTAGTCATCCGTTGCGGCACTCAGCACCTGCCCCAGCGTGATCTGCGTATTGCACAGAAAACGCGCACTTTTTCCCACAAATTCCATATCCTCATCGCTGTGGATTCCACTGCCGGGAAACCCCACGGTACTTCCGCCCAAAAACACTGTGGTGTCCTCCTCTGTAAGAGGCTGGGAAATGATCTGCTTCATCTGCATACTCATGCATTCTTCCATTTTCTCCGATGCCTGCCAGGCCGGGCCGCCCTGCGCCGCATAATATGCTATGTCCTGGCTCATCCGCGCGGCGTTCTGAGCACCGATAACCACATTGACACAGAACACGATCGCAAGCATCACCGCCGCCACGCCGCCGGTACATACGCCGATGGTCAAACCGGCATCACTTTGCCAAATAGCCCTCACGTCTCCATGGCACCGGCGGTATAAATAGCCGTTAAACGTATACCCATTATATACCGCCACAATCACCTGCATCAGCAGGGCCAGACAAAATGCAACCGTCCACGCAGTCCCCCACCCCCAGGTGTGGAACACAAGTGTCATTTCCGTCGCTGTTCGGGCCTTGTATGTCATCATGCCGCCTGTCACAGCGGTAAATACGCCAAGCCAGCTGTACAATGCGAAAAAGCGCCCCCAGCAGCCGCGATACAATGTGTGCCAAAACCCAAAAATGCATGCCGCCCGGTTGAACGAGGGCTCCTGCCCCTGCCGGATACGCGCAAACTCTGCCGAATAATAGCTTTCCCCTGAGCCCGTAGGTGCATCTTGCTGCCCATCTGGTGCAGCCTGCGCCGTTTGTGGTACAGCCTGCGCCATTTGCGGCACGGCCTGCGGCACTTGCGGCGCGGCCTGCGGCGCTTGCGGCGCGGCCTGCGGCGTTTGCGGCGCGGTCTGCGGCACTTGCGGCGCGGCCTGCGGCGTTTGCGGCGCGGTCTGCGCGCTATTTACACGTTCCGTCTGCTCTCGCTTTGTGCCGCAATAGGGGCAGAACTGGGCATCATCCGAAAGTTTTCCGCCGCACACAGGGCAAAACACAGCCAGTTTTGCCCCGCAATATGGGCAAAAAGGCGTGCCGCTTCCAAGATCTTTTCCGCACTTTGGGCAATTCATCGTTCTCCCTCCTCAGTGGCATCACTGCTCTATACCCTGTAATAGGTCTCCCGTGGCCCGATAATAGTGCCATTTTCGTCACATTCACAAATAACAAGCACTTCGTCTTCCTGTTCCAACTGCAGGCTGCGGTATTCGCCGTTGTTCATGCAAATCACCAGGACATCATTTTCCACAAATAAAAGTTCGTAATATTCCCCTGCAAGGGTTTCCACATCAATCTCAATCTGCCCGGCCCCGTCGCTTGCCCATGCGCCGCGCACACGGGCCGCCAGACCGCTTTCCTGTGCCGATGCCTGTTCGCACAGCCACTGAACAAATGCGGCTGTCTCATCCATGCTGAGAACATAATAGGAATCCGCATTGCCGTCATCCACAAGGTAAGTGATTGCCGAGGCAATGCACACGCATTCTCCTTTACGGCAAAACTCCAGCTGCACTGCCGTCTGGCCCACTTCTCCGTACACAACCTGGCTGTTCCACCCGTCTGTCGTGTCATCTGCGGGATACTCGTCACCCCATGTAATGTTCTTCATGCCTGCCGCAAGCAGTACTCCAACACTGATGTCATCATCCGCAAACATGCGGGAGGCCCGCAGCATCATTTCGTTCGGTGTCCCTATGGGCCACGCACGCGGAACAGTGTATCCCTCCGTGTAATCCCGTACGGTATCTGCCGCGCCGGCATGGCTGTCTAATATGGTGGCAAACAGGGCATCATAATTGCCTTGCGGGTCATTATGCTCGTCTTCCTGGGTTTCATCATAAGGCGTCGGCATGTCCGGCATCCATCCGCCGGCATTGCGCAGGCTGCGCCCCAGTTCCGAGCCAATATTCACAAACATCAGCAATGCCAATATAACGCTTACCACAGCCTGCACCGCAATACCGGCGCACATCAACCCCGGCCGGGTGAAAGCCGCTGCATTGCCGCCCACCCGCACATAATAGGCATGGTTAAAGGTAAAGCCGTTATACAGGCCCACCCCCAGCCAGGCCAAACCGCACAGGACGGTGCCTACAAGCCCCACTATGTACAGCACACGATTCTCACCGCGCATCAGCGCAGACGTCTGTGCCTGCGAAAACAGGGTAACGGCCAGGTTTACAAGCCAAAGCGGAAGATACAGTTTTAAAAAACGTGCGACACAGCCACGATACAGGCAGTGCCATGGTCCAACAAAAAATGCCGCCCAGTTAAAGCTGCCTTTCCCTGTGGCAGAAATTTTTTCAAA
>CAMBHV010000013.1 GCA_945867255.1 uncultured Clostridia bacterium | reverse complement strand
GATTCGAACCCCCGACCTTTTGGTTCGTAGCCAAACACTCTATCCAACTGAGCTATCAGCGCATGTCTCACTTGAGACTGTTGTTATTCTATCACTGTTTTTATCGCTTGTCAATATTTTTGTCGTGTTTTTTTTACATATCTCACAAAACTTTTCTTCTGTATATTTTGCACCATGCTCTAACGACGCCCATACCCACTTATTCATAATCTTCATAATAAATTTACTTTTTCCGCGTTGCGGCCGATTGTGTTTTGGATACGGTTTTGTTATACTTGTGAAAAGAGTAATGTGTGGTTTTTCTGTTATGAAGGCAGAAAACCTATTGGAGGTTACGGCTTTGGAGCCAACAAGTATCATTCTTACCATACTGGCAGTGGTTGCCCTTGTTTTTTTGTATGTGTTCACTTTTAAGAAAGAACTTCTTCATGGAAAGCCGAAGGATCTGCAAGGCGCAACTGCCGCCCGAAAGCCTTTGGCCGCTGCCAAGCGCATGGCAGCCATGAATCAATATGAAGTGATTTCTCCTGCCGTCTTGGAAAAAAACGGTTCCGTAACAGATTTAGACTTCATTCTGGTTGGGATTTTTGGTCTTCTGTGCGTAAAGTGCGTAGGCCTTGGCGGCGAAATCTACGGTTCTGCGGGTGACGCCATGTGGCTGCAGGTGTGTGACGAAAAACGTCAAAGCTTTGAAAACCCTTTGCGCCGGGCGGAACAGGATACCAGGCTGGTACGCGATGCATTGTTTAGCGCAAAAATGAAAAATGTGCCAGTAGAAACCGTGGTGGTATTTACCAATAAGCGGGCACAACTTGCTTTGCCGCGCAGCACCGGGCATTATACGATGAAAGATTTCCGTGCACTTTTGGGAAAATCCAAATTCACGCAGGATAAGCATACTGATATTGCACAGGCTGTCGCTGCTTTGCGTGCGTACCAAAAAACGGAAAGCGCAACCGCACAACCACAATAAGATTGGCGTTATACTTAAAGTTTTTCGCCTTCAGCCGTTTGTCATTTTGTTTTGGCAAACGGCTTTTATATACCCTGCCTTTTATGAATCTTCTTTTTCCATCGCCTTATCTATTGCAGATCACTCCTATTTTCATAAGGAAAAGCTGATATAAAAATTTCTACTATTTACATTTTGTTCACAGAGAAGTCATATCGTTGTCCAAATTGCCCCCTATAATAAGAATCACAGAAACGGAAGCCGCAATCCGTTTTCTGTATGATTCCTCCTCACACCAAGAGAGATACCCCTTAAAAAAGAAAACCCCCGGTTCCGCATGCCGGGGGTTTTTCTTTTTTAATTTTCAAATCCAAAGTACACTTGTCAAAACATGACCCGCTTATGTGAAAATTTAGCTTTTCCGTTTTCCACGCAAATCACACCGTACACACCATCTGCCAGCGGACCTGGGTTAAACAATACCAACCCTTCCTGTTCTTCACAAAGGGGTATATGCGTATGTCCAAATAATGCCACATCGGCCCGGGCGGCCTGCGCCGCTTCTGAAAGCGCCTGATAAGACGCCTTTACCCCATAGGCATGGCCATGCGTATATAGAAACAGTACTCCTTCAAATGCGCAGATTCCCTGTAATGGCGCGTTGGTACCAAAATCGCAATTCCCCCGCACCATATACACACGCAATGGAGCATGTGCCGCCTCAAAACGTTCCACCTCATGGATGCCGTCTCCCAAAAAAATGACAGCACCCACATTCTTTTCTGCACGATATGCCTGTTCCAACGCATCATAGTCGCCATGGACATCCGATACTACTAAAAGCCTCATTCTGCTTCCCCTTTCCCCGCACCGCCTGTTTCGCGTGCAAGGCATGCTTTATAGACTTCACTTTTTGAAAAGCCGGTATCTGCAGCAGCAGCCTTCGCCGCAGCCGACAAGGCAAGGCCCTGCTCTTTCATAAGCGCAAGCGCCTGCTGTGCTGCCTGTTCCAATGTAGTGTCAGGCTGTGTGCGAACAGGTTCTGCGCCCGCCATTACAAGAACATATTCACCACGCGGCGTATTCTCCTGATAATACGCATTCGCCTGGCCGATGGTCGTCTTCCAAATCTCCTCATGCAGCTTGGTCAGTTCACGGCATACGGTAAGCGAGCGTTGCGCGCCGAAAGCCTGTTCCAAATCGGAAAGCGTGGTCAGCAGCTTATGCGGTGCCTCATAAAAGATAATTGTACGTCGCTCCTCCAGCAATTCTTCCAGCCTTTCTTTTTTCTGCCGCCGATTTGTAGGAAGGAATCCTTCAAACACAAACCGCCCTGTCTCCTGGCCGGAAACTATCAAAGCTGTATCTGCCGCGCTGGCACCGGGCACCGGAACCACACGGATGCCACGCGCATGCGCATCCCGTACAATCACCTCACCCGGATCTGAAATGGCAGGCATCCCTGCATCTGAACACAACGCACAGCTTTCGCCTGCTTCAATTCGCGCAAGAATCATTTCACCTCTTTCTTTCAGGTTATGTTCATAGTAACTTACCATTGGCTTTTTCAGGCCAAGATAATTTAAAAGCTTCCACGTCACACGCGTATCTTCAGCCGCAACAAAGTCCACTTTAGCAAATGTGGCAGCCGCACGCGGCGTCATATCTTCAAGGTTTCCAATGGGTGTAGCAACCAGATATAAAGTTCCTGCCATGGGTATAATAGCCCCCTTTACCAGCCCTGTACAAGTTGCTGACGTGCAACACCCCGGCAGCGTGAACCGGCTGTATTCGTATTTCTATCATAACGATAAAGCGTCTTGTTTTCAACTCATTTTATACAAAGCGTCAAAAGAAAAGCAGGCAGGTATTCACCTGCCTGCTTTTTCATGCTTTGTTTGCGCGCTCAGCCTTCGCTGATGGCGCCCACGGGGCATTCGCCGGCGCAGGTGCCGCAATCCAGGCACGCGTCCGCATCGATCACATACTTGCCATCGCCTTCGGAAATGGCGCTCACCGGGCAAACACCGGCGCAGGTGCCACAGGCAATGCAGTCATCGCTGATTTTGTAAGCCATACTACAACCTTCCTTCTCCGCGCTGTAAAAGTGATTTGCGCCCTTTACGCCCCGGAAAACGCGGACCGAATGCGCAGGGCCGCCTTTCGGCGAAAAGGCCCGGCTGCCGCCTTGCGTTCGCCAGCTGTTTTTCAGGCGAAAACGGCCCTTGCCTCTTCGTTTTTTTATTGTAACATAAAATACGGATTTTGCAAGGATTTCCCTTCGCTCTTTTCAGACTTGTGGTTCTTCTTCCTCTGGCTTTTTCGGCACTCGTTTTCCGCCTCGAATATATTCACAATCTGATTTGGGATAACTTCGTATCGGTGCCCCCGGTGCGTCCGGTTTTACACGAAGCACGCCGGAGATCACGTTTACTTCCGTCACCACGCCCGTGCCGTCCGGCGTTTTCACAACACTGCCCACTCCGGGCGTGATGCTGTTCAGATATTCATATGCCGGCTGCTCATAAGCAAGGCAACACATAAGCCGACCACAGGAACCCGATATCTTTGCCGGATTTAATGAAAGCCCCTGCGCTTTTGCCATTTTGATGGAAACCGGCTGAAAATCTTTTAAAAAACGGCTACAGCAGAATGGCTGGCCACAAATGCCAAGCCCACCCAGCATTTTGCTTTCATCGCGCACGCCGATCTGCCTTAGCTCAATACGTGTGTGGAACACGCCGGCCAGATCTTTGACAAGGTCACGGAAATCCACGCGGCCATCTGCGGTGAAATAGAACAAGATCTTACTGCGATCTAATGTATACTCCACGTCTACCAGCTTCATGTCCAGCTTATGCTTTTCTATGCGCTGCGCACATACATCAAACGCTCGCTTTTCATCCGCACGGTTTTTTTCCATGCGACGAAGATCAATCGCATCCGCCATACGAAGCACGGGCCGCAAGGGCTTTGATATTCTGGAATCCGGCACCTCGTGCACAGACATCACTACCTCGCCGCACTCTTCACCCCGTGAAGTCTCTACGATTACGTATTCCCCTACCGCAGGTGACAACTGCCCCGGCGCAAAATAATACATTTTTCCCGCCTGCTTAAAGCGGATTCCCACTACACTTGTCATGAACGTTCCTTTCCGTATATTCTAAACTTCTCGTTTATTTTTCAGAAACAGTCATCCGGGCACCCAGCTGTGTCAGCACCAGTTTGGGGTTCGCATTTGCTTCCAGAAGGCGCATCGCTTCGCCTGCATAACCTGCGCACCGGGCAGCACATGCGGGCGAAATGGCGTGCCCCCCCGCCAACGCCGCCGCACACACATATCGAAACAGTCGCAGCAGTGCTTTTGCCTGTGCTCTGTCTTTTTCTTCCTGTGCCAGCAGACATAGTGCTGCGTAAGTATCTTTTTTTTCACACGCAACAGCCAAACGCTCTGCCCGTGCAAGAAGATCCGCATTTTTCTCATCCTGTAAACAGGCCTTCGCCTCACCAAAGCGCCCGCCAAACACTTCGGCCAACCTGCGTGCCTGCTGAGGCTTTGCGCCCATCTTTTCCAGCGCTGCAGCACATTCTGTGGCCGACAGTGGCGAAAGTGTGTAGATGCTGCAGCGGCTGCGAATGGTTGCAAGAACAGCTGCCTCACTTGTTGCAGTAAAAATAAATAAGACATGTTCCGGTGGCTCTTCTATCACCTTTAACAATGCGTTGGCACTGGCGGCATTCAGCTTTTCCGCACCATACACCAGCACAACACGCCCTGCAGCACTCAGTGCCGTGTCATACACGGCACGGCGCACAGCACGCACGGCATCGATTTTGATGAGCCCGGATGCACCATCGCCCTCCAGCACCAGCACTTCAGGACTTTTCCCATCCAACACAGCCTGCGCCGGCGCACCGCCTTCCGGAAACAGAAAATCCGCCGCCAAACAGCGCGCGGCAAAGCCGGCGCCCATTCCATGTTCTCCGCAGAGAAGTATGCTGTGCGCCAGCCGCCCGGCGCATAGCGCCGAAGAAAGATTTCTTTTCAGGGCATCGTTACCCAAAAGCCCTGCAAGCGCGCAGGGTATCGCGCCATTACAGTTTTTCAAATCGCTCCACATTGGTAACAAAAATCGTCGCGCCGCCTACTGTTACCTCCAGGGGATATGCGGTTGTAACGCCAATGCCATAGCTGGCAGTGCTGGGTACTACCTCGGTGCGCTGCTTGGCGCAGGAAGCAATCAGTTCCAGGCACTGATCTACTTTTTCGTCATCCGTACCAATCAGCAGTGTCATGTTTCCCGCCATCAGGAAACCGCCCTGCGTAGGAAGTTTTGTCACGGAGAATCCATTTTTGGTCAGTGCATGGCACACTGCCGAAGAATCTTCCTTGTTGACGATAGCAGTAATCATTTTCATATTGTGTTCCTCCTGTCGGAACCAGTACGCCGCCAGAAGCATATGCACTGGCTGGCGTGGTATTTTTGCAGAGAACACGCCAAGTATGGCATATCCTCTTTATATTAGTATATCATATTTATTGGGTATTCGCAAAACACCTTTTATTGCAATGTTTTATTTATCGCCAGCGATTATTATTGGAATTTCGCCATGCGCGCCGGTTCTGTGCATACCGGATCTCCTGCTTCGCCATGCGCCAGAAATCTCCGCCAAAAAACAGCAGGAAGTTTAAAAACGAAAACAACACACATGCGCGGTCCGCCCAGCTTCCAAATATAAGGCTGAATAGGCACAGCGCCCCAGCAAACAGCGCCAGCCACTTCACCTTAATAGGAATAATAAAAAACAGAAGCAGCGGCATATCCGGATACAACATGGCAAAAGCAAAGAACAAAGAGAGATTCAGATAATATGTAGTACCCCAGCCGGTGATCGCAGCAGCAAGAATTGCCCCGATCACTCCCAGAAAGTAATACACATTGAATCGGAAATCGCCCCAACTTTGCTCTAACGTATGGCCAATGAGCCACAACAAATACAAAGTAAACAATAAAGAAAGCGGTGTAGAAGAAGCCGGCACAAAAATAAAGGTGATCACACGCCAGATCTCACCCTGTAAAACAGCCGACATATTCAGTGCCAGGCTGCTCCAGATCCCCAACCCGGGAAGAAAAAAATCCGCCAGGAATACCACAGCCTGGCCTACCACTACTGCCATCATCAGGTCATGGATAGCAAACCTCCCAAAGCGTCGATCCAATTTATCGATCCATCTCATTAATTTTGCTTCCTTTCTGCGGCAATGTTCGCCGCCTGTAATTTTGTTGTATTATTCATCCGTTTGCAGGCATTCGTTGAATTACGCATTGTAACATCAGAAAATTTTTCCATTCAACAGAAAGTTATTCAGCTTTGCATCTCACCCTTTTGAGTGGTGGAAAACTTTGCCTGCAAAATAGCGGTTTTTAACACTTTCCACAGGGTTTTCAACAGAGGTTCGGGGAAAATCGGCTATACAAAGTGTAAAACTCTGTGGAAATGTTGAAAGTTTACATTTTGTCAAAAATTACAACGCGTACATTTATTTCTGCTTTTAAAAAAGTTCCTCTGTAAATTTGTTTCGCAATATACATGTATAAGCACCTTAACATGTATGTTTTTACGAAGTTCGAAACCCATTTCCATATATTTCGCTGGCCTCTGTGATCATCACAAAAGCTTGTGGGTCCACACGCTGAGCCGCATTCTGCACCTTATAAATTTCCGATTTGGAACACACGCACATCAGAAGTTCTCTCTGTTGCCCGGAATATGCTCCATAAGCCGGCAGCAAAGTGGCACCACGCCGTACGATGAGGTTGATCTCTTCCGCGGTCTTTTTCCCATTGGATGTAATGATCAGCGCCAACTTGCCTGAGCCGGCACCATACAAAATCTTATCCATCACGGTAGAAGATGTAAATGTGGCCACCGCACCATACAACACAGCGTCCAAACTTTGATAGGCAAGCCCGCTTCCCAAAATAATCAAACCATTCATCCCCATGGCTAGTTGCCCCATGGACAAAAACGGAAATTTCTTTTTGGCTGCCATTACAAGAAAATCTGCTCCCCCTGTAGAAGAGCCTCGCATATAAACCAATGCAAGACCACTGCCAAGAAACACGCCCATAAACAGTGCTGCCAAAAGCGGATCTCCCGTATAGGCAGGCACCCGAGCGAACAAAACGTCCACAAACAAAGTGCTGATCAAAATAGTACGCAGGCTTTTTAAAAGAAATACTTTTCCCACTGCGCGATAACTGACCAGAATGATAGGGACATTCAGAACAAGAGTAAGCACACCGATGGGAAGGCCGTTCCAGATATGGTTTAAAATTACCGCCAGTCCGGAAACCTCGCTTGGGGCAAACGGAGCGTGCTTTGCAAACACGCAAATTGCCACTGCGTACAAAGCATTTCCCACTATATCATACATAAGGTCCACCGCCAAAGTGCGCCATACATGGCCGGGTTGTTTTACTTTACTTGGCATTCTGCTCCTCCTTTAGCGATCATGCCGCCTGGGCATCGCCTTCCCGATTGTTTTTTATCATATCATACGCGCGAAGGGAAGAAAACACTCCTTTGGGAAAAACACGCTGTTTTTCCGCGTTTTCACAAAACCTGCACGCCTTTTAGCCTGCTAATATCCGCCAAGCCGGAAGCAGCCTTTTCCTACTATTAACATGCTTTCACTTTTCTCTCCTGGCGTATACTTTTGACATAAAAAACCGTGGCAAGCTTTGTTGCCTGCCACGGTTTCTACTCACTTTGTTCATTCCGCTCACACCGGTATTTTTCCATACTCCGCCTCAAAGGCTGTCACGCGTTTTTTGATCATTTGTTCCAGTTCTTTGTTTTTTGTTCTTCCTTCAAAATCTGCGATATATCCCAGTTTATCCAGCAGACTTTGGCTGACACGCAACGTATACCTCGGCGGAATTTCCTTCATGCACAAGTTCCCTCCTTACCGGTGCCTAACGGCAACTTTATGGCGTCCATCTGACTTCATCATAACGTCATTTAGGGCTTTTTTCAAGCTTTTCTTTTTAATGTTGATAATTTTTGTGTAATATATATAAATTCAATTGAGTTTGCCAGACAATTTTGCTGTAAAAAAGGACCCCGCATTGCGGGGCCCTTTTGCAGCAAATCAGCTTTCTGTTCACTCTTCCTCGGGAGCATACAGTTTTGCCAATTTTGTGAGATATGCATAGCGATCCTTCGCGTTGGCAGCAGCCTGGTTGAACAGGGCTTCTGCACGTTCCGGGAAAGCGCGCTGCAGACGGCTATAACGAGTCTCGCTTTCAATGAATTCCTTATAATCCGCTGTGGGAGCTTTGGAATCCAGTGTAAACGGATTCTTGCCTTCTGCTTTCTTGCGCGGGTCAAAGCGGAAGTTATTCCAGTAACCGCACGCAACAGCACGCTTCATCTCAGCCTGGCAGTTCGTCATACCGCCTTTCACACCATGCATCTCGCAGGGTGCGTAGCCAATGATCAGAGACGGGCCGTGATAGCTCTCTGCCTCGGCCAAGGCCTTAATGGTCTGATTCTGGTCTGCGCCCATGGCGATCTGTGCTACATAAACATAGCCATAGCTCATGGCGATTTCCGCCAGGCTCTTCTTGCCAATCGCCTTGCCGGCCGCGGCAAACTGTGCCACCTGGCCCATCTGGCTGGCCTTAGAAGCCTGACCGCCCGTGTTGGAATACACTTCCGTGTCAAATACCATCACGTTCACATCTTCACCGGAAGCCAGAACATGGTCCAAACCACCGAAGCCGATGTCATAAGCCCAACCGTCGCCGCCGAAGATCCACACGGACTTTTTAGCCAAGTACTGTTTCTGGCTGAGAATGTCATTGGCAAGCGTGCAGGCTTCGCACGTGCAACCGGGCACGATGCCAGCTTCCAGGGCCGCTACATACTTCTCTGCGGCCGGGCCATTGGCACTGCCGTCATTCATGGTATCCAGCCACTCCTGTGCGGCTGCCTTCAGCTCGGGCACAGCATATTCCACCGCGATCAGCTTACGGGTCTTCTCCGCCAGGTTGTCACGCAGCGTCTTCTGGCCCAGATACATACCGAAGCCGTGCTCTGCGTTGTCCTCGAACAGGCTGTTTGCCCACGCGGGGCCACGGCCGGACACGCGGTTGCGCGTATACGGGGACGTGGCAGCCGGGCCGCCCCAAATGGACGAGCAGCCGGTGGCGTTGGAGATATACATACGCTCACCAAACAGCTGGGTGATCAGGCGGGCATAGCTGGTTTCAGCACAGCCAGCGCAAGAGCCGGAGAACTCAAGCAGCGGCTGGTTGAACTGGCTGCCCTTCACCGTTGTCTCTGCCATCATGCCAGGTTTTTTGGACACATTGGCCACACAATAATCGAACACATCCTGCTGGGCAAGCTGTGTCTCCTGCGGCACCATCTTCAGTGCTTTGCCAGGGGCCGGGCACACGCCAACGCACACGCCGCAACCCATGCAGTCCAGCGGAGAAACTGTCATGGCAAACTGATATTCCTCGCAGCCCTTGCCGTTCATCTTCTTGGACTTCAACGCCTCAGGCGCAGCAGCAACTTCTTCGGCGCTCAGCGCAAACGGACGAATCGTGGCATGCGGGCACACATACGCGCACTGGTTGCACTGAATGCACTTGGTTACATCCCACTCAGGCACGGCAACCGCTACACCGCGTTTCTCGTATGCAGAAGCACCCTGCTCAAACTGGCCATCCACATATTTCTCAAATGCAGAAACCGGCAGGCTGTCGCCATCCATTTTGCCCACAGGGAACATCACTTTCGTTACCATATCCACCGTGGCAGGGCTACCGGCCAGATTGTGCGCCACAGGGGCATCCTGCGCATCTTTCCAAGAGGCAGGCACTTCCACCTTGTGATAGGCGTCAAAGCCAGCGTCGATGGCTTTCCAGTTCATCTCTACAACGGCCTGGCCCTTCTTGGCAAAGGATTTCTCAGCCGCCTGTTTCATATACTTCAGTGCATCCTCTTTGGGCAGCACGCCAGCCAGCGCAAAGAACGCAGACTGCAGAATGGTATTGGTGCGCTTGCCAAGGCCGATCTCGATAGCCTTGTCGATAGCATTGATGGTGTACAGCTGCACATCATTGTTTGCAATATAGCGCTTGGCCTCTGCGGGCATGTGTTTATCCAGCTCTTCGTCTGTCCACTGGCAGTTGATCAGGAACACGCCGCCCGGCTTAACATCGTTGACCATCTTGTAGCCCTTGATGACATAAGAGGGGTTATGGCAGGCCACGAAGTCAGCCTTGTTGATGTAATACGGAGCGCGGATGGGCTTGTCACCAAAGCGCAGGTGGCTGATGGTCACGCCGCCCGTCTTCTTCGAGTCATACTGGAAATAAGCCTGAATGTATTTGTCGGTGTGGTCGCCGATGATCTTGGTGCTGTTTTTGTTGGCGCCCACGGTGCCGTCGCCGCCAAGGCCCCAGAACTTGCATTCCTTCGTGCCTTCTGCTGCGGTGTTCGGAGACGGTTTCTCCTCCAAAGACAGATAGGTAACATCGTCCGTGATACCAATGGTGAAGCGCGGTTTCGGGGCATCCTTCGTCAGCTCCTCATACACGGCAAACACGCTGGCGGGCGGGGTGTCTTTCGAACCCAGACCATAACGGCCGCCAATGATGGTAGCTTCGCGTTTTGCCTCAGCAAAGGCGCTCATCACGTCCAAGTGCAGCGGCTCTGCATAAGCACCCGGCTCTTTCGTGCGGTCCAGCACCGCAATCTTCTTCGCAGTGGCGGGCACGGCAGCCAGCAGGTGTTTGGCAGAGAACGGGCGATACAGGCGCACTTTCACAAGGCCAACTTTCTCACCCTTGGCGGTCAGATAATCGATTACTTCTTCCGCCACATCGCAAATAGAGCCCATGGCAATGATAACGCGCTCGGCATCCGCAGCGCCATAGTACTCAAACAGCTGGTAATGTGTGCCCAGCTTTTCGTTTACTTTGCCCATGTACTTTTCCACAACAGCGGGCACAGCATCATAATACTTGTTGCAAGCTTCACGGTGCTGGAAGAAGATATCGCCGTTCTCGTGGCTGCCGCGCATGGCGGGGTGCTCGGGGTTCAGCGCATGATCGCGGAACGCCTTCACGGCGTCCATATCGGTCATCTCTTTCAGATCGTCATAATCCCACACTTCGATTTTCTGGATCTCGTGAGAAGTACGGAATCCGTCAAAGAAGTTCAGGAAAGGTACGCGGCTCTCAAGGGCAGAAAGATGCGCCACAGCAGCCAGATCCATTACTTCCTGCGGATTGGACTCCGCCAGCATGGCAAAACCCGTCTGACGGCAGGCATACACGTCGGAATGATCGCCGAAGATATTCAGGGCGTGGCTCGCCACAGTACGGGCAGACACGTGAAACACCGCCGGCAGCAGCTCGCCCGCGATTTTATACATGTTCGGGATCATCAAAAGCAAGCCCTGGGACGCAGTGAATGTGGTGGTGAGCGCACCGGCAGCAAGGCTACCGTGTACAGTGCCAGCCGCACCCGCCTCAGACTGCATCTCCATGACCTTCACTTCGGTGCCGAAGATGTTTTTCTGATGCGCCGCACTCCACTGGTCCACCATGTCGGCCATGGGGCTCGACGGTGTGATGGGATAGATGCCGGCAACTTCCGTGAACGCATATGCTACATGCGCTGCAGCGGTGTTGCCGTCCATCGATTTTTTCGATCTTGGCATTTTTCTTCCTCCGGTTCTTTGTAAATTGAGCAGAAACGGGCTTTTGCCCCAATGCGGGAACTCCCTTTGTTTTGCACCTTTCTCTGCCTTTGCTTTGCGGCCTCGAGCACCGCAAACCACACGGCGTAACCTGCAAAAACAAAGTTCCGTCTCTGCATCGCGCTCGTCACAATTATAACAAAAGCAAATGTAAAAGTAAACAGATACCGGCCGGTTTTCTTGTGAAAAACAGGTGCTTTTGCATGAATATACACATCTTTTATACAGTGGCACATTCTGGCACAATTGACACACTCTTTAAAATACATTATATTTAGAAAAATAGGCGCTGCGGCTGTGCCGCAGCATAAAGAAAAGGAGTTTTGATGTTCCATGGACCCGGACGGTCTTTTATTATCCCTGGTCGCCGTGCTGAGCGCGGCCACCTTTGTATTTTGCTGGCGCGCTGGTGCATTCTGTGCACACGGAGAGGAACGTGCTGCAAGCACACGGCTCGGGTTTTCAGACAGGTGCCTTGGCCTGTTTGTGCTGACGGGCCTTTGCGCTGCTGCAGCGGCCACTGTAGGTTTTTTCTGGTGTGCTGAGGTATTTACCGCGTGGTGGGGCTTTTCCTGCCTTGCTTTGCTGGCCATCCTGGGTGTCCTTTGCTTTTGTTTGGGCGCTGCTCTGGGGAAAGAGAGCACCCATGACGGTCTATCTACCGCCGCAGGCGCATTGTTCAGCGGGTTTTCGAAGCTTGTATTTCGTCTGTGGGGGATCCAGCCGGCAGCATCCGTAACTCAGGAAGACCTGCTGAACATGGTAGATGAAAGCGAAGAGCATGATGTGATCGATGAAGGCCAGAAGGAAATGATCACGAACATTTTTGAACTGGCCGACGTAACTGCGGGCGATATCATGACGCACCGCACGGAGTTGATTGCCGTGCCGGAAACAGCCACTGCTCACGATGTAGTAGAACTTTCTCTTGCAGAGGGCGTTTCCCGTATTCCCGTATACTGCAAGACACTGGACGACATCGTAGGGATCGTATATGTAAAAGATTTGTTTACTCTTTGGAACAAACCCGGTGAAGGCACACGCCCGGCACGCGAATTTGCACGCAGTGCCATGTTCGTGCCGGAAAGCTGCCGCGCGCGGGAGCTTTTGATGGAATTTCGGGCTAAGCACGCACAAATCGCCGTAGTAGTAGATGAATACGGTGGAACTAGCGGCGTTGTTACAATGGAAGACGTTTTGGAAGAGATTGTGGGAAACATCCAGGACGAATTCGATAATGAAGAAGAAGAGCTGGTGTCCACGCCGGAAGGGCTCGTGGCTGCCGGAAGCGCAGATATTGAAGATATCTTTGAGACCCTTGGCATGGAGCTTCCTCCGGAAGGGGAAGAAGATGAAAGAGATTTTGACACCGTCGGCGGCCTTGTTACCGATCAGTTGGGCCATATTCCTGCACCCGGTGAAGCGGTGCGTGTGGAATGGGGAGGCGTAACATTTACCGTTTTGGAGGCTGGCGAACGCCGTGTGAATAAGGTGCTGTGTCAGGTGCCGGCACAGTCAAACCCGGAACAGGAGGCATAAAATGCCGCATTTTGAACAATCCCTTTTCAGCCAAACGCTGTTCGAAGGGCGAGTGATCCGCGTAACTTTGGACAAGGTGCGCCTGGAGAATGGCCGCACTTCCACCCGTGAGGTTGTGCATCACCATGGCGGTGCCGGGATCATCGCTTTAAATGAAAAAGATGAGATCTATCTTGTGCGTCAGTATCGCTACGCATTGGATAAAGAGCTGATTGAAATACCCGCCGGAAAACTAGAGTCAGGTGAAGACCCCTTGAAAGCGGCTCAGCGTGAACTTTCTGAAGAGGCGGGTCTTCACGCCTCCTCCTGGGCAGACCTTGGTTCTTTTATTCCTACTTGCGGCTATTGCAGCGAAGTGATCTATCTTTACGTTGCCCGCAATCTTTCGCCTATCGGACAACATCTGGATGAAGACGAATTTCTCAGTCTGTTTACCTTACCTTTAAAGCAAGCGTATGAAATGGTGCTGTCAGGTGAAATCACTGATGGCAAAACCATCGCCGCAGTGTTGAAAGTATACGCCCTGCGCAAAGAGGGTAAACTGTTATAATCACAACTCTGTATGCCCGACACCGCTTTGCAGAAAGCCCGGCCTGGCCATGCGCG
>CAMBHV010000012.1 GCA_945867255.1 uncultured Clostridia bacterium | reverse complement strand
AGCTCAACGCTTCCAGTACATAGTCCCGGTCCGCCACTCCGTCCAGAAAATTTGCGCAAGGTCCGTGGGAAAACCCTAATTGCTCTGCTGTAAAGGCGCGATCAATTTCGTGGGTGGTACCGGCCAGCGCACCGCACCCAAGCGGACATTCGTCCAGAATGTCCAACGCATTGCACACGCGCTTTTTATCACGGGCAAACATTTCGGCATAGGCAAGCAGATAATATTTAAAGGTGACGGCCTGCGCGCGCTGCAGATGCGTATAACCGGGCATGGGGCAGGCATTTTTTTGCGCTACCGTTTGCAAAGTATTGCGCAAACTGTCGATCAGGCTTGCGACCCACTGCAGTTGTGCTTTTACATACAACTTCATATCGGTATTTACCTGGTCGTTCCTGCTGCGTGCAGTATGCAGTTTTTTTCCCACTGCACCCACACGGGCAATCAGGTTCAGTTCCACAAAAGTATGCACATCTTCATATTCCGGGCCACAAGTGATGGCACCGCTGCGCCAATCCGCAAGAATGCTACGCAAACCCTCGGTAAGCTCGCGCCCTTCTTCTTCGCTCAACAGGCCACAGTGTACCTGCATCGCTACATGAGCCAGGCTGCCCTGGATGTCCGGCTCCAGAAGCCAGAGCGTTTCGCAGGCATTTCCGTTGAAACGCCGCATTAAATCATCTTCCTGCTCATGGAATCGCCCACCCCAAAGCTGGGTTTGATACGCATCTGCCATCTGCCGCACCGCCCTTTTCCTTATTTTGTTTTGCCGGCCAGCTTAGCGCCCACAGCAATAGGCAGGCCAAACAGGTTAATAAAGCCTGTTGCATCCGCCTGATTATAAACAGAATCTTCCCCAAAGGTGGCCAGGTCTTCACTATACAGGCTGTTGGGGCTGGTAACGGATACCGGCTGCACATTTCCCTTATAAAGTTTCACCTTTACGTCACCTGTCACCATTTCCTGCGTAGAGCGAACAAAGGCATTTAATGCTTCCATCAACGGGGTAAACCACTGCCCGTTATATACGAGGTCCGCATATTTCTGGGCCACCAGCGCCTTATAATGGCTGGTCTCCTTATCCAGGCAAAGCATTTCCAGCTGGGCGTGGGCAGCATACCAGATCGTGCCGCCGGGCGTTTCATATACACCGCGGCTCTTCATCCCCACAAGACGGTTTTCCACAATATCGATGATGCCCACACCGTTTGCTCCGCCCAGCTCATTCAGTTTTAAAAGCAGCTGAGCCGGTTTCATTTCCACACCATCCAATGCAGTGGGCATTCCCTTATCAAAATGGATGGTAATATAAGCAGGCTGGTCGGGGGCCTGTTCGGGCGCCACACTCATCTCAAGAAAACCCGGATTCGCATAGCAACGTTCGTTAGCCGGATCTTCCAGATCCAGCCCTTCGTGTGATAAGTGCCAGATGTTCTTATCCTTCGAATAGCTGTTTTCGCGGCTCACTTTCAGCGGAATGTGATGCGCTTCCGCATAATCGATCTCCGCATCACGGCTGGAAATGTCCCACTCACGCCAAGGCGCAATAATGGGCATATCCGGGGCAAATGCCTTGATACCCAACTCAAAGCGAACCTGGTCATTTCCTTTGCCGGTACATCCATGGCAAATCGCGTCTGCGCCTTCCTGCAAGGCGATCTCCACCAGTTTTTTGGCAATCAGCGGCCGCGCAAAACTTGTACCCAACAGATAGGAACCCTCGTATTTGGCACCGGCCATCACCGTGGGGGCAATGTAATCTTCCACAAATTCATCCACCAAATCCAGCACATATACCTTGGAGGCGCCTGAACCCAGCGCCCTGGCTTCAAGCCCGTCCAATTCATCGGCCTGCCCTACATCAGCAGAAACCGCGATCACTTCACATCCATAATGTTCTTTCAGCCATGGAATAATCACAGACGTATCCAGCCCGCCGGAATACGCAAGCACCACTTTGCTGTACTGCTTGCTTTTGTTCGCTTGATTCATGATGCTCCTCCTTCTTGTTTTGATATTGATTTGCATTATAGCTGTGTATTTATGCACCGTCAATCTCTTTTTTCTTTTCCGAAAAAAATTCGTCTTTTTGACGGTATATCTCAATATATCAGAAATACTTCTATGAGAAGTTTCGAATATTTTTTCATTTTATCCTATATTGTGAATATTTTATCATATCTAAAACCTGTCTTTTTACCTGCTCGATCCGCCTGCGAACTTCAAAAAATCAAAAAGCCCGGCCCAGTTTCACGCCAGGCCAGGCTTCTCTTTTTTATCTGTTATCTGAAAAAATCAGGGAAGATGTTGCTTTTCTCCATCACAAAGCGCTGCATGGTGCACACCCAAGCTTTTTCACAAAACGTTCCAGGGCAGCATGTCCCTGTGGCGTCTGCTTAAACACGCCGGCATGTTCCAGACAAGTTTCAAATTTTACGCCAATCTCGCGTTTTACCGCCTCTGTAGCTGCATCCGAAGGCAAACCCGTTCCATACCGTTTCACTAGCTCATCCAACCACTGTGCATGCTCCGGCGCAGCTGCTTTTACTGCATCCGCATTCTGTCTGCCGCTCAACACACCCGCAACCATGGCACTTTGCCGTTCCAGGCGCCCCGGGAGGATGGCCAAGCCCATTACCTCAATCAGGCCGATGTTCTCCTTTTTGATATGGTGGATCTCTGCATGCGGATGAAAAATCCCATCCGGATATTCCGGTGTAGTACGATTATTGCGCAGTACAAGATCAAACACAAACTGTTTTTCATCCGCGTCATACCGCAAAATAGGTGTAATGGTGTTATGCGGCACCATATGGTCACCTTCCTGTGTGTACGCCAGCACATCCGCATCTTCGTCCGAGTAGCCACGCCACAACCCCAACACGTCCTGCGCAAAAGCAAGCATCTGCGCCTTGTCTGTGCCCCTCATACGCAGTGTGGTCACCGGCCAGGCAATGCTCTCTAACGTGACATCCGGATATTTTGCGCAGCGGTACACCCGCAACGTTTTTGCACGCTGCATGGGGAACTCGTAGCAACCGCCCTGAAAATGAGTATGGCTGAGAATGCTGCCCCCCACGATGGGAAGGTCGGCGTTCGAACCGCAGGTATAATGAGGGAACTGGCTTACAAAGTCGAATATCTGCGCAAAAGCCCTAGGCATGATACTCATGGGCTCGTGCTTTTCGCTGAATACGATACAATGCTCATTATAGTACACATACGGGCTGTACTGCAGATACCACTTTTCACCGCACAGGGTAAGGGGCACCACACGATGGTTCTGGCGGGCAGGAAAGTTTACGCGCCCGGCATATCCAATGTTTTCGATGCACAGCATGCATTTCGGATAGCTGGCTGCCGGCTGCAGCCTCTCTAATGCAATTGTTTTTGGGTCTTTTTCAGGCTTTGTCAGATTGATCGTGATCTCCAACGTACCGTATTTTCCCGTGTAGTCCCACTTGACATTTTTTGCAATCTGCGCTGTACGGATATAGTTGGAAGCAATACACAGCTTATAAAAGTATTCCGTTGCTGCGCGCGCCCCGCTTCGCTCCCACAACGCGGAAAACTTTTCTGCCACTTCACTTTCCCGGGGCATCACCGTGCCCATAATACGGGCTTCAAAATTAACACGCAATGCCGGCACGTCAGCATCAAACAAACCTTTTTCTGCCGCAGCATTCAAAAGCCCCTCGAGAATAGCCGAAGGCTCCTGTAGTGTCTGCGGTGGCACTTCACCCTCCCAAGGCTCTGCAATTCCAAACAGATCCAGAAGCGTATTGCGGCTGACATATGCATCCAGGGAAGATATCAACTCATGCCGGCGGGCAAAATCCAAAAGGCATTCAATCAAAAACGCGGTGTTGTTCATGTTGCATATTCTCCTTTTTGCACAGCATCATATGCCGCCATATTTGCTTTTATTATAAGGCTTTACGCTGTTTTTTCGCAACCCTCGCCACATGTAAAAATGTTGCATATAAATTGCTTTTTGCACTATTCTCGTACATACAACCGCCTTGTTTGAGGCACTTTTTATTGTTCACCATACGCACACGCTCTGGACATGCACACATTTTCAGCTCTTATGAAAACGCGCCTTTTTCATGGCCATCCAGGCATCTGCTACACAAATTTTCGATGAACCAAAAAGCTTTCCATCGCGCATCTCATATGCTTGACACAAACCCATGCAGAAGGTACAATAAACATCACAGGCATTGACGGAGAAAAGTAAGGCAGGCTCACTTTGCCACAGCGAGCGGAGAATGGTGAAAGCCCCGCGCACAGCCCTGTTTGAAGAACACTCCCGAGCCGCAATCTGAACCCCGTTTTCGGGCGGTAGGTGCGCCGTGGGCAGCGCGTTAAGTTGCAAGCGCATACGGGTTTTTTGCCCCGTGCGAAAAAGGGGCCGCACAATGCGGCAAGTTAGGTGGCACCGCGGATCCGGCAGCGATTCGTCCTAAGGCATTAGGGCGAAATATGCTGCCGGATTTTTCTATGCAGGAGGAATACAACATGAAACGGACCGAAATCGCATCCCTTTTCCACCAAACCCCACCGGATGGCACTCAAGTTACCGTGTGCGGGTGGGCCAAAACGGTGCGCGACTCCAAAAACATCGGCTTTCTTTCTCTTTCCGACGGTTCCTGCTTCAAGCCGCTGCAGGTGGTGTTTGAAGCCGCAAAGCTGGAAAACTATAAAGAAGTTGCCAAAGCAGGAGTGGGCACATCTTTAAAAGTAGAGGGCACACTGGTGCACACGCCAGGCGCAAAGCAACCATTTGAAGTGAATGCCAGTGCCATCTCTATCCTGGGGGCCTGTGGGCCGGAATACCCGCTGCAAAAAAAGCGCCACAGCGTGGAATTCTTGCGCACCATGCCTCATCTTCGGGCGCGCACGAATACATTTTCTGCGGCATTTCGCGTGCGCAGTGCCGCTGCGTTTGCCATCCATAAATTCTTACAGGAGCAAGGCTTTGTTTATGTGCACACCCCGCTCATCACCGGTTCGGACTGTGAGGGAGCCGGCGAAATGTTCCGCGTAACTACATTGGATCTGAACGACCTCCCTCTTGGCGAAGACGGCAAAGTGGATTGCTCGAAAGACTTTTTCGGCCGGGCCACGAACCTTACGGTATCCGGGCAGCTGGAAGGCGAGGCTATGGCTACGGCATTCGGCAAGATCTACACCTTCGGGCCCACGTTCCGCGCCGAGAATTCAAACACACCTCGCCACGCCGCCGAATTCTGGATGATCGAGCCCGAGATTGCTTTTGCTGACCTTGCTGACGAGATGGACCTCTCGGAAGCCATGGTGAAAAGCGTGATCCGCTATGTGCTGGATACTTGCCCGGACGAGATCGATTTCTTCACCCAATTCTTCGACAAAGAACTGCGTACCCGGTTGGAGCATGTGGCCACAAGCGAATTTGCACGAATCTCCTACACCGAAGCCGTAAAGCTATTGGCGGAGAAAAACGATACGTTCCAATACAAAGTAGCCTGGGGCACAGACCTGCAGACGGAACATGAACGCTATCTGACAGAACAGGTTTTCCACAAGCCTGTGTTCGTCACAGACTATCCCAAGGAAATCAAATCGTTTTATATGCGTCTGAATGAAGATGGCAAAACCGTGGCTGCGGCGGACCTTCTCGTACCCGGCATTGGGGAACTTTGCGGCGGCAGCCAGCGCGAAGAGCGTTTGGACGTGCTGGAACAACTGATGGAAGAAAAGGGGCTTTCTCAGCAGGACTACGAATGGTATCTGGATCTGCGGCGCTTCGGCACCGTAGAACACGCCGGCTTCGGCATTGGATTCGAGCGGTTGGTCATGTACCTCACTGCTATTCCCAACATCCGCGACGTGCTGCCCTTCCCCCGCACGGCCGGCGGGTTTTAATACATCGGCCTTCCGCCTAACCAATATAAAAAACCTTCCCTATCTGTTTTTTAACATAACACAAAGCGCCCGGACAAATGTCCGGGCGCTTTGTGCTGTGCAAAAGGGCTATCAGAAAGAGGGTATGTAATCAATATTCCAGTTTCCACATGTAACGCCGCATCGTAAGCGGATGGCAGCGCACGATGGCAAGCTGCTCCGCATATACGCGCAGCACGGCGCTAAGCACCATGGGGTTGAAATATTCCACCACAGGCGCCGGAATTACCGATGCAATACCGTAATCCTTTCCGTCCACCAGGGTCACCTTTGCCTGGAACCGCTCCAAGAACGTAAGTGCTCTGGCATCCATGGCACGCGTGGGTCCATCGTTCATCAGCAGTACGAAGGGCACATCCTTATCCACGATTTCAAAGGGCCCATGGAAGAATTCACCGTCATGGAAGTTTCCGGAATTCACCCACTGCATTTCCATCATCAGGCACAGCGAGAATGTATAAGCCACATCCTGCGTGGCGCCAGAACTCATCACATAAATCACAGGAGCATCCTTATATTCTTGCGCAAATTTCTTTGCTGCGGGCAGCACAAAGGGCACCGTATTTTCAATCAAATCATAAATATTGGCAAACGCCGTCTGCATCTCGTCATAATGTGCATATCCTTCATAGGTATGCAGCAACTCCACCGCCAGCGCCAGCACATTCGTCATTTTCTCCAGCTTGGCCGCGTAATTCTTTTCAAAGCCGTGTACGATTACATAATGAGCATTTTTCGCTAAAGGAGATTCGCCATCATGTGTCACTGCCACCACTGTAGCCCCTAATTCCATCGCCTTCTTGGAGGCAGCCACCGTTTCCGGGGTAGTGCCCCCCAGCGAGCAAGTAACCACTACCGCATCCTCATTCACGCCTGCCGGTGTGGCATAGCAGAATTCATTGGCCGTATAATGACTCGTGCGAAGCTCTTTTGCATTTTTCTCCAGAAAGTATTTACCCGGATACAATTCCGCCTTGGATGCGCCGCACCCTACAAAATACACGGACTTGATTTTCGGATGCTGTTTGTATATTTCCGCTACGATGCTTTTGGGATCCATCTTTACCAAAACCTCCTGCGTTTTATTTAATACAATTATATTACATCTTAATACATCTTGTCAATATGTCGTTATATAACATATTTCGTTTGCTTTTTCTGCATACTTCAAGCCTGCATCGTGATCGTGCAAGTATACCGCTCCGCATTGATCACGCTTTTACTGCGGTAAATCGCCTGGCCATCCTCGCCATAGCTCACGTCCCGCTGCAAAAGCAGCGCGGTGTTTTCACCCACGCCTAAAAGCGCACTTTCCTCTTTGGTCGCATACCCAATATTGATGGTTTTTATCCCCTTTACCATCTTTACACCGTGATCTGCCAGCAGTTTATGCAGCGAACCAGTCAACTCTTCTCCCAATAGATAAGCAAACGACCGCTGCAGACGCACTTCTTCCACCATTACAGGCACATTGTCACAAAAGCGCAACCTCCGCAGACTGAGGACGGATTCCCCTTCCGAAATACCAAACAGTTTAACATCTGTAGGGTGTGCTTCATCCAAGCCGGCAAATAAAAGCCGGCTGGTTGCCTTCTGCCCGTTTGCTTCACACGTTTGGGTAAATCCCATCATCACATTCATGCTGCGCACCAGCTTTTTCCCGGTGACAAACGCACCTACGCCCTGGCGTTTGCTAAGGATATCTTCCTCTACCAACAGTTCCAAGGCCTTTCGTACGGTGATGCGGCTTACACCGAAGGTACGGCTCAACTCCATTTCCGTCATCAACTGTTCGTTTTGACGCAATTCGCCCGAAGCAATCTGTGCTTTGATTTCATTTGCAAGCTGCTGATACAGCGGTAGCTGGGCATCCCGTTTCAAGGACATGGCTCTCTCTCCACTTCTTTACATTCTCTGTGCCGGCTTGTCTTGCGGCGGTATTACTCTTATCATACCGTTTTGTCCGTAATTCGTCAAAGCCTGTACATCCCTTTGGGTATTTGACGTTCAAAAAACGCCATGCCGCCCGGGTAGAGCAGAGGGCAGCAGTCTCACTTCTTTTCCATACTTTCGTGCAAAATCTCATCCAGTTCCAGGATGCTCATGGCATAAATACGCACGGCATCCATCAGGCACCCGACATGCTGGCTTTCATCTGGCTGGTGTGCGTCGCCATGGCCTGGGCCATAGGGCATCATCCCCGGCTCTTTTGCATTGCCTGGGCCAAACGCCACCGAGTTCGGCACCTTGCTGGCATAAGTGCCACCAGCAAGTACATACGGTTGCTTTTCTTCACCCGTTACGGCATTGAACACTTGTGTCAGGCGCTGGGCTACGGGGTGTTCCTTCGGGATATAGTGAGAATCCGTAGCTTCCTGCACTTCAAATTCCCAACCCGCTTTTTCCACGCTGGATACAATCAGCGGCAAAACCCGAGCTTTTTTATCTGTCACGCTATAGCGGCAGTCCAGCGTAACACGCATCTGCCCACCCACTGTACGCACCATGCCAGGGATCAGTGTTGTTTTTCCAGAGGCTTCATCTTCATACTGCACCCCAAAACTTTCGCCATAGTAAGGTGCAAAGGCCTGCCGGATATATTCCACCGCTTTGGCCTCGGCGCCGTCCAGCAGCTTTGCCTCGGACAAAAATGCCGCCAGGCGCCAGATGGCATTTACCGCCTTGAACGGCTCTGAGGCATGTGCCGACACGCCCTGCGCCATGATGACGATGTCATCTTCCTTTGCATCGGCATGGATGCCTTCAAAACCTTCTGCCAGCTTGCGCACCCCGGCCAGCTGCCACGCGCGATGCGGCAGCACAGCTGTACATAGATTCGGGATGATATTGGGCGCCTGCCCGCCTTCCATACGCAGCTTTTCCGGGTCTATCTGCATGATTACGTCACCGCACGCACGCCCCTTTTCGCCATGAGCAACAGGAAAATAGCAATCTGTCACAATAGAGAAATCTGGCATCCTGTGGTTTTTCACCATGTATACCATATCGGACATCCCGCATTCCTCATCGCTTCCCATCAAGATTCGCAGGGAAGACCTCAGCGGAATCCCCAGTTCCCGCACGCAGTTTACTGCCATCAAAGCCGCCGCAAACCCAGCCTTATTATCGCGCGAACCTCGGCCTACCACAAAGCCGTCCCTCTCCACGCCCACAAACGGGTCCGAGCTCCAGCCTTCCCCCACAGGAACCACGTCCAGATGTGCGATAAACCCGATCTGCTTGTCGCCGTTCCCACACTGGGCGCCGGCCGCATAGTTTTCATAGCATTCGGTATCCATCCCGTAACGCCGGCAGATCTCCATTCCTTTTGCCAGTGCTTTGGCACAATTCTCGCCAAACGGCATACCGGGCAAAGCAGGGCCTTTTACGCTTGGCACCGCAATCAACTCAATCAAAATATCCACCAGTTCCTGCCGGTGTTCCTGCACGTATCGTTCAATCTGCGCCATGTACTGCTTCGAGAGCGACATCGTACAAAACCTCCTGTTCCGTTTTCTTCTTACCGGGCCATATCTTGGCGCCGGCTTTATTCTGATTTCTTTTCTTCGCTTGCTATGAGGGGGAAATGACAGCACACATAATGGCCCGGTGTCACTTCGGCCAGCTCCGGCTCTTTCTGTGCACATATCTGCTGTGCATATTTACAGCGCGAGCAGAACCGGCAACCTTTCGGCAGATTCAACGGGCTGGGCAGATCCCCTTCCAAAATAGGTTTATCTTCCTCATCGCGTTTCGTAGGGTCTCCCACCGGAATTGCATCCAACAGCCCTTCCGTATACGGGTGCATCGTATGCTCGAACAACTCGCGCTCGGGCGCCAGTTCCATAATTTTACCCAGATACATCACAGCGATACGGTCACTGATATACTGTACTGTAGGCAAACCATGAGCAATAAAGATATACGTCAGCTGCAATTCTTCCTGCAGATCTTTCAAAAGGTTCAAGATTTGTGCCTGGATGGACACATCCAGCGCCGACACCGGCTCGTCGCAAATCACCAGCTTAGGCTTTAGCGCCAAGGCACGAGCAATGCCGATGCGCTGGCGCTGCCCACCGGAAAATTCATGCGGATATCGGTTCTGATAACTTTTGTCCAACCCTACCAGTTCCATCATGTATTCTACATTTTTACGAATTTCCGCAGAGCTCATCTTTGTCTGGATATGATAGGGTTCCGCAATGATGTCAAACACCTTTTTTCTGGGGTTCAGCGAGGAAAACGGGTCCTGAAACACCATCTGCATCTCTTTTCGAAGCGGCTTAAATTGCCGGGCACTCATGGCTGTAATATCATGGCCGTCAAACAGAATGCGTCCCTCTGTTTCTTTCAGCAGGCGGACAATCAGATTTCCAACGGTGGATTTTCCGCATCCGCTTTCTCCCACAATACCCAGCGTTTCACCAGCACGAAGCGAAAAACTCACCCCATCCACCGCGTGGACATACCGCTTATTCTTCCCCAGAATGCTGCCCCCTGTAGGAAAAAGCATCTTCAGGCCCTGCACTTCCAGCAAACAGGGTTCCTTTTTCAAATACGCCTCGCTCATACGTGCACACCGCCTTCCTGCTTGTGTTCCTTCGCATACCGTATGCAGCGCACCATGCGCCCTTGTATTTCAATCACGGGCGGTGCGTTTTCCCGGCACGCCGGCGTGGCATACGGACAACGCGGATGAAACCTACACCCTGAAACCATTTTAGAAATTGGTGGCACCGTTCCGGCAATAGTGGGCAGGCGCCTGCGCCCATCCCCCAGACGGATGGTACTGTTAATAAGGCCTTCGGTATAAGGATGCAGCGGTTTCTGGAACAAGTCGTACACACTGGCCTGTTCTACAATTTGCCCTGCATACATCACGGCAACACGGTCTGCCATTTCCGCCACTACGCCAAGGTCATGCGTGATAAAAATAATGGACGTCCCCAGTTCGCGGCGAAGATCTTTCATCAACTTTAAAATCTGTTTTTGGATCGTTACGTCCAACGCGGTGGTAGGCTCGTCTGCAATCAGAAGTTTCGGCCTGCAGGAAAGAGCCATAGCGATCATTACACGCTGGCGCATGCCGCCGCTCAGAGCAGCCGGATACCTTTTGTATACATCTTCCGGGTCCGGGATTCCCACGAACCGAAGCATCTCCACGCTCATCTGTTTTGCCTTGGCGCGGTTCGCCTTTTGATGCAACCGAAAAACTTCGTCCATCTGGTTGCCCACTGTAAACAGCGGGTTCAGCGAGGTAAGCGGTTCCTGAAATATCATAGACATCTTATTGCCACGCAGTTCCCGCAGCTTTTCCTCTTTGAGATGGCTGATATCCTGGCCGTCCAGAACAATGGCGTCCGCCTCAACGATACCGGGCTTTTCCACGAGGCCCATAATGGACAGGCTCGTCAGGCTTTTGCCGCACCCGCTTTCGCCCACAAGGCAAAACACCTCGCCCTGCGCTACATCGAACGAAACGCCCTGCACGGCAGTTTGCATGCCCTCCAATGTTTTAAACTTTACTTCCAAATTTTCCACTTTCAACAGTGTCTGTTTCATGCCGCTCCCCCTCCTTACAAGCCTTTATTATGGGGGTCCAGCACGTCCCGCAGCCAGTTGCCAAGGAACGTGATACCCAAGATGGCAACGGTAATCATAATGCCGGGGAACGTGGCTACCCACCAGTGGGTGGCCAGCAACACACGCCCATCGCTAAGCATACCACCCCAGGAGATCAGCGGCGCCTGGATGCCCACGCCAAGAAAGCTGAGAGACGCCTCAGTAATGATACTGCCCGCCACGCTCATAGTGGACACTACAATAAAAGAGGGCCACACATTGGGTAAAATATGATGAAAAATGATATATCCGGATGACGCCCCCAGCGTTTTAGATGCTTTTACAAATTCTTTGCCTTTCAGGCGCAGAACTTCTGAACGAATCAGGCGTGCATACTGCACCCATGAGATCGCCGCAATCACCAGCACCAGCGTTACGATACCGGAACTTTTGAACACCATCAGCGTCACAAGCGCAAGCAGGATGCCCGGAATCGCGTAAAACGCATCTGCAACACGCATGATAACGTGATCTGTCACGCCTCCGTAATATCCCGACACCAGTCCAAGTACCATTCCTACAGCACCACTGGTCAGTGTGGCCAGAATGCCCACAACCAGTGAAATCTGAGAACCGTACAGCATGCGCGACAAAATATCCCGGCCCAGGTTATCCGTTCCCAAAACGTGGCTCCAATCTCCGCCCTCCATCCATGCCGGCGGTTTTGTCATATTCGTAAGGTCCATAGCATTGGGGTCATGCGGAGCCAATTGGCCTGCAAACACAGCACACAGGCAGATCAGAATGACAATCACCATCCCTGCTGTACCTGTGCTGCTGCGCAGCAGCAGTTTAAAAAAGCGTTTGATCTGTTTCATATACACGCCCCCTTACTGATACTTGATAGTGGGGTCTATGATGCAATAAGCGATATCCGAGATCAGGTTTGCCACAATTGTGATCAACGCCACCGCCATTACCCCAGCCTGTACCACCGTCATGTCCAGGTTTGCCACACCACGATAAATCAACATGCCAAGGCCCGGCCATGCAAAAATTGTCTCCGTGATCAGTGCCCCGCCAATCAGTGTAGGCAACTGCATAGCAATAATTGTGATCACCGGCACAAGCGTATTTTTGAACGCATGTTTGAACACCACCGTGCTGCCTCGCAGGCCCTTGCTGCGCGCTGTACGGATATAATCCTGCTGCATCACTTCGATCATATTCGAACGCACCAGCGGAATGATCTTTGCCGACGTCACCAAAGTGAGGGTGGCCGCCGGCAGCACCAGGTTCTGCCATGTGCCGGAACCGGACACCGGCAGTAGTTGCAGTTTTACTGCAAACAGCAGAATCAGCATGATCGCCACCCAAAAGCCAGGCAACGCCTGGCCCAGCGCCGCAAAGCCATTCACCAAAAGGTCAAACGGGCTGTTGCGGAAGTGTGCCGCGGCAACTCCCAGCACGATGCCCACTACTACAGAGCATGCCAGCGACACACCTGCCAGTTGCAGCGAATACGGCATACGTTCCAGCACGAGACTCAGTGCGTCCTGATTATATTGATACGAGGTGCCAAAATCGCCCCTCAGCAGATTTCCTATGTAAATGAAAAATTGCTCATAAAAAGGCTTGTCCAACCCCAAAGCTTCTCTGAGAGCAGCCTTTGCCTGTTCACCTGCTTCGGGCGGCAGCATCAATGCAACAGGGTCACCCGCCACATACACCAGGCAGAAAATGATCAACGTCAGAATCAAAAGCACGGGAATGATCTGCACGACCCGTTTCAGCAAATATCTACCCATGGAAAAATCTCCTTCTGTCAGAAAGGAGGCGCACCGGCATATAACCCGATGCGCCTCCTTTTGCGGTTGCGTTACAGACGCCGTTATTTCAGCGTAATGCGATCTACATAGAACATTTCATCGATGCGGGGCGTAAAGTTGATATCAGAGCTGATGCCATAGGGCACTTTCAGGTGGATAAACGGAGCTTGCACGCACTCGTCTACAAAGATCATCTGCTGCATCTCCACAAGTTGCTCCGCACGGCTGTCCGGATCCATATTGTTCAAAGCTTCCAGGTACAGCTCGTCATATTCGGAAGAACTGTAGCAGCTGATAGGCGTGCAGTTTTCCGTGCGATATTCATTCATACCATAAGAGGCGTCAAAGAAGTCATCACCATATGCAATCAGTGCCATGCCGTTGAATTCGCCGGCATTGAATTTGTTGATATAGGCGCTCCACTCCAGCACGTTCACCTTCACATTCAGGCCAGCCTGCTGCAACATACCAGCCACCACATTGCCTACATCAGCGTCCATCAGATAACGGCCCGTCGGCACCAACAGCTCGATCTCCTCGCCGTTGTAACCAGAAGAAGCGACCAGTTCTTTGGCCTTATCCAAATCGTATTTATTAATGCCGTACAGGCTCTCATCCTGGCCAAATACACCCGGCGCGATACGTGTATAGCACGGTGTGCCCGCGCCTTTCAGCACGGTGTCGATGATAGTCTGCGCATCCAGTGCATAAGCTACCGCCTCACGCACCTGCTGGTTCTGTGTGGGTGTGCTGTCCCACTTCATGATGACATTATAGATACGTGTGCCATTGCCCAGCACCATCTCTGTACCTTCGTTTTCATCAATGCGCTCCCACTCATTAGTAGGCACGTTCACAATGATGTCCACATTCCCGGTGAGCAGTTCCGCCACGCGGGTAGATGCCTCGGGGATAGAACGGAAACGCACCTCATCCCAATACGGTGTGCCTCCGAAATAGTCGTCGTAGCGTTCCAGCACCACTACATCATCTTTTACCCATTCCTTAAATTTATATGGGCCACAGCCAATAGGATTTTCCAGGTAATAATCCAAGCCATTCTCCTCAATATACTTGGATGGCATCATCTGGCTTCCGTTTTTGGACAACAGCGACAGCATGGTGGGATACGGACCATCTGTAATGATACGCACAGT
>CAMBHV010000011.1 GCA_945867255.1 uncultured Clostridia bacterium | reverse complement strand
TGAAGCCCCCAAGTAAGGGAAACGGCGTTGTAAATATCTACAAGCGGGTTGATAGAACCTACGCCACGCCCGTTTTCCACACGCTTTAACAATGCTTCGATAGAACAGCGCGCACCCTTTTTGGTTTTAAACTGGCGATATGCTTCACGCCATACCGCCACAACGGGGTTCTCTGCAAAGGCGGCAGCTCCCAAATGCCGGTGTGCCTCGGTGTGGGCCTCCTGCAACATTTCTGCCGCTTTCGGGCATTCGGAAGCATTGTCCACGCCTTTTGCCAGTACGACAGCAATGGCTGCATCCGGGAACAATGCCCAAAAATCAGGTTTTATAATAAATTTACTCATCTGTTTTTCATCCTTTCCTGTGAGCCATAACAGTTGGCTTTGCCAGATATCGTTCCACTCATACTATATCGCGTGGCTCCTGAAAAGGCAAGGTGCAGCCTGCAATATAAAAGCATGATGATGGGTGCACAGAAATCATGATGCGTGAATCGTGCGGCCAAAAAATTCTGCGGTGTGCCGGATATCTGCCATCAGACGGTCAAATTGCTCCGGCGTGAGGCTTTGCGCGCCGTCGCTTTTCGCATGGGGTGGGTCGTTGTGTACCTCGATCATCAGGCCATCCGCTCCGGCGGCAATAGCGGCCATCGCAAGCGGGCGCACCATCCAGGCAATGCCGGCGGCATGGCTGGGGTCTACTACTACGGGCAAATGCGTTTTCTGTTTCAGCATGGGTACGGCGGAAATATCCAGCGTGTTGCGCATACTGGGTTCAAATGTACGGATACCACGCTCGCACAGGATGACATTTTCGTTACCGCCGGCCATGATGTATTCAGCGCTCATCAGAAATTCTTCCAGTGTATTGGCTAACCCGCGTTTCAATAAGATGGGTGTTTTCAGCTTGCCCAATTCTTTCAGAAGCTCAAAATTCTGCATGTTGCGCGCACCTACCTGAATCAGGTCCACATCTTCAAACAAAGGGATATGTTCCGGGTTCATGATTTCTGTTACAATAGGCAGGCCGGTTACACTGCGCGCATGGCGCAGCAGCACAAGGCCATCTGCCCGAAGGCCCTGAAATGCGTAGGGCGAGGTTCGCGGCTTGAAAGCGCCGCCGCGCAACAGGGCGGCGCCACTTTTCTGCACACTTTTGGCAACTGCCTCGATCTGTTGTTCACTTTCCACGCTGCATGGCCCGGCCATAACGGAAAAATGCCCAGCGCCAAAGGCTGCGTTGCCCACATGCACCACGGTATCTTCCGGATGAAACTTACGGTTGGCCTTTTTATACGGCTCGGAAACACGCTTAACTTCTTCTACAGCGGCATTGGCAAGTACAAGGTCTACATCCACTGTGCTGGTGTCGCCGATAAGCCCTACAAGATGAGTGTGTTGGCCCATGGAATTGTGTATTTTCAGCCCCTGTGCTTCAAACTGTTGGCACAGAGCCTCCACCGCCTCCTGTGGCGCATCTTTTTTGAAAATGACGATCATGGCAGAAACTCCCCTTCTTTTTTTCTTTATACAAAAAGGCCGCCGGAGCCTTGCGCCCCGACGGCCTTGTGACGATACCCTGAATAAAAATCAGGCAGTTGCGGCACACAGCAAACAGGGCCATTTCCTGTAAAAGAAATAGCCATAATAATACGCGTTGCTGCAATTTGCCTGTACCATAAGGATGTCTCCTTTAAATCGAAAATCGATTTTGTTCAGTATACGCGCAAAGCAATCCGGTGTCAAGCCCCGAAAAGGGAAAAGTGTTTTCAAGCGCCTGGCTGCGTGGTATAATTCAATACGGGAAATGTGTGTGTCTGTGTTGCAGATACACTGAATATGCAAGAAAGAGAGTGAAAAGAAATGAAGTTTCACGAAATGCCTTATGAAAGGCCGGATCTGACGGCGGCTTTTGCGAGTTTTGACAACATTGCGAAGGAAATTAGCGCCGCCCCGGATGCCCATACTGTACTGGAGCAATACCAATGTTTTGAAAAACTTGCCGCACATCTTGCTACACTTGCTACGTTGGCGGAAATTCGCCATACGATTGATACCCGTGATTCGTTTTATGAGGCCGAACGGGAATTTTTTGATGAGAACTCTCCCAAGTTGGCAGATAAACAATTGGAAGTATACCATGCTGTTTTGGCAAGCCCGTTTCGCGCGCAGGTAGCGGAAAAGCTGGGTAGTCTGGCGCTGGAAAAAATGGAACTTGCCGTAAAATCGCAGACACCGGAAGTGCTGGAGTTGATGGCACAGGAAAACGCATTGACAAGCGCGTATCAAAAATTGTATGCTTCAGCGCAGATCCCATTCCAGGGGCAAACGTTGACCGTGGCTCAGCTTGCCAAATACAAAACCAATGCAGACCGCGCTGTGCGCAAAGCCGCTTTTGAGGCGGAAGGTTCCTGGTTTGACGCTCATCAGCAGGAGTTCGATGAATTGTACGACAAGCTGGTGAAAAACCGCACTGCACAGGCAAAGGCGATGGGGTACGAAAATTTTGTCCCGCTGGGCGCTATTCGCATGAATCGCCTTGGCTATACATTGGACGATATGGCGGCGTATCGCGCGCAGGTCAAACGTGATGTGGTGCCAGTGGTGGCAAAACTGAAACAGCTGCAATATGCCCGCACAGGAATTTCACAGCCGAAATTCTATGACGATACATTCTGCTTTCAAGAAGGCAACCCTGCACCGCACGGTACACCGGAAGAAATTTTGGCAGCGGGCAAAAAAATGTATCATGAACTGAGCCCGGAGACTAGTTCGTTTATTGACGAGATGTTTGAGAGCGATTTGTTCGACGTGCTGGCTAAACCCGGCAAGGCTCCTGGTGGATATTGCACCTGCCTGCCAGATTACAAGTTGCCGTTCATTTTTTCCAACTTTAACGGCACGGCAGGTGATGTGGACGTGCTGACGCATGAGGCCGGACATGCATTTGCCGATTATGTGGCACAACGAAGTGATATTCCTGCCATCCTGCGTGATCCGGGCATGGAGAGCTGTGAGATCCATTCCATGAGTATGGAATTTCTAACGGCGGATTACCACCATCTGTTTTTCGGAGAAGACACGGCGCGGTATGAACTGGCCCATGCAGAGGATGCATTGTGGTTTCTGCCGTATGGAACGATGGTGGACGAATTCCAGCATATTGTGTATTCCAACCCCGATCTGACGCCGGCCCAGCGCAATGCAGAGTGGGCCCGTTTGGAAAAAGAGTACCGCCCGTGGATCGATTTTGATAATCTTCCCTTCTATGGGCGTGGTGCAGGTTGGCAGCGGCAGCTGCACATCTATGAGTATCCATTTTATTATATCGATTACTGCCTGGCGCAGACGGTTGCCCTGCAGTTCTTCACTGCATGGTTGAATGACAAAGCTGACGCATGGAACCGGTATCTTGCCCTTGTAAAACGCGCCGGCACCGAGACATATCCGGGCCTTGTGGCGGCCGCAGGCTTTGAGAGCCCATTTAAAGATGGCACGATGCATGCCATTGCACAGGAAGTGGGCGAATGGGTGAAGCGTCAGGATGCAGCTCTGCGAGAGGGTTAAACAGGCAGCAATGCTGGAACAGGAAGGAGTGCGGCCATGAAACAGGCCGGCATACGCAGAAACTGGAAATGGTATGCGGGGGCATTTGCCATGCCTGTGCTGCTGTTGATGGTGGTATATGCTGCTGTCGGCATGGCGCCATTTGGCGACAAAACGCTGTTGACAGTGGATATGAATGGCCAGTATGTAGCGTTCTTTGCCCAGCTGCGAAATATTCTGCTGGGAAAAGACGACCTGCTATATACTTTTGGAAAGGCGTTGGGCGGAGATATGATTGGCCTGTTTGCCTATTATATTGCAAGCCCTTTGAACCTGCTGGTGGTGTTTTTTCCTGTGCGGGCACTGCCTTGGTTTGTGCTCCTCATCACCTTGCTGAAAACAGGCCTTTGTGCAGTTGGTTTTTTCATGTGGGCGCGCCGTCATACAGGGCCTCGCAAAGCGCTGTGCCTGTGTGTGTTGTATGCGTTATGCACATACAGCATTGCCTACCAGCAGAATATCCTGTGGTTGGATGGTGTGCTGCTGCTTCCGTTGATGGTGTGCGGAATTGAGCATATCATAGAGCGGGGGAGCCCCTGGCTATATATGGCTGCCTTGACAATGGGAATTTTAACGGATTATTACATTGGGTATATGATGTGTATATTTTCCGTTATGTATTTTCTCTTCTATTGGTTGGGGGGCTTTGCGCCCAGGCAGATACATGCGGGAAAGATGGTTGCCACGTATGCAGCGGCCAGTATATTGGCCGCTGGCCTGGCAGCCATTCTGTTGTTGCCCGCGCTGGCATCTTTACAGGGGAATCGTTTCGGCTTTGATGTGCAGGAGATTGCAAGTCTGGAAAAGCTGTTCAGCCTGCGTGCCCTACTGGCAAAAGAGACACTGGGCGCATACGAATGGACAGAGCTTGAAATGGGTTTACCGCCTATTTACTGTGGAGCGCTGGCGCTTTTGGGGGCTGGTATGTTCTTTCTGCAAAAACGGCCGGTGCGCCAGAAGGCAGCGGGCCTTTGTGTGCTGGGGCTGTTTGTGCTAAGCTTTTGGCTGAAAGGGCCTAATTTGATTTGGCACGGCTTCAACCCACCCGCATGGTTCAATTATCGCAATGCATTTCTGTTCAGCTTTTTTGTGCTGGCGCTTTCTGTGTTTGCTCTGGAACATTTGTGGGAGAACAGGCAGAATCCATGGCTTTGCGCGATTGGTACGACATTGTGCGTACTCGTGTTGGCTTGGGCATGCATGGGAGCAGGAGCGCAGGCGTTTACAACGATAAAGCGGGCCGCATTGTCACTGGCCTTGGTTGCGATGTTCGGTGTGTTATGGTGCCTGTTTGCGGCCGGGCGAAGGAAAAAGGTGTTGTGTGTAGCACTGGCGGGCTTGTGCGCGTGCGATATAGGTCTTAATGCCTTTTTTGTGCTGCGCGCCATCGATTCTGGAAAAGAATACCGCTATACTCCCATGGAAGAATATGTGTCTTTTGTGGATACGGTGCAACCGGTGGTGCGTGCTGTACAGCAGCAGGATGGCTCTTTGTATCGTATGGAAAAAGACTTTCAATATGGATATGAACGCAACGGATTTACGTATAGAAGCCGAAACGATGCCATGTTGTTGGGATATTATGGAATTTCTCACTATTCTTCCAGCGACAAGCTGGCGGTAAAAGCGTTGGTAGGGGCGCTTGGCTTCCGCAATTGTGTGCAAGGCGGCGGGGCGTATTATTATACCGGATCCACCAATTTTGCAGCCAGCCTGTTGGGTATCCGATATGTGCTGTCTCAAACGGATGCGCAGGGCGGCAGCTATCGTGATTATACATCTATTTTGGAAGAGAACGGCATCACGGCATGGAAAAACCCATGGGCATTCCCGCTGGGCTTTTGCGCCGCAGGCGATGCGGAAGAGGTGGATTTTACTCAGCAAAACCTGTTTGAACTTCAAAACCAGTTGTTTTCTGCTATCACCGGGCAGGAGCAGCCTCTTTTGACAAAACTTCCGGTAAATGAGCAAGTTTACCAAATGACCGAAAGCGAGTGGGAGGGTGTTCGCGTATTTGATGTTACACAGGAAGGTGGCGACGGCTGGGTAGAGTTCAGTGTTACCGTACAGCAGGATGGCCCGCTATACTGTTATTTCCCCACAGATCGGTTTAAGCCAGCCACTATATACGTGAACGGCGAAGACTTTGGGGACATGTTCGATACTTACACGCAGGGTATTACCTACCTTGGCACTTATCAGAAGGGCGAGACAGTGACGGTTCGCCTGGTGCCCAAATACGGGATGCTGCGTTTGTATGAGCCGCTGTTTTATACCGAGAATTTGGATCTGCTACAGCAGGCGTATGATGCTATGCAGCCTGGATTTGCCAACCTGGAGATGATTTCTTCTTCACATATTACAGGTGCTGTCTGTGCGCAGGAGGACGGCCCGCTGGTGTTTAGTATTCCATATGAGGAAGGCTGGACAGTGAAGGTGGACGGCCAAAGTGTTCCGGTAAGGAAAGCAGTGGGAGAGCTGATGGCGGTAGATGTGTGTGCGGGAGAACATACTCTGGAACTTTCCTATTGCCCGCCTGGGCTTGTGCCTGGCGTTTTCATTACGCTGGCAAGCGCTGTTCTGGTGAGCGTATGGATATTTCTGATACACAAGCGCAGGATGAAAAAGAAAATATAAAAACAACAGCCCCGGCCAAAAAAGGCTGGGGCTGTTGTATATTGTTTTGTGAGGCGTTACTTGCCTTCAAATTTCTCACGCAAGTGCTTGAAAAAGCCCTTGCGCTGCTCATAATTGTCTTCTTTTAAAGTGTTTTCAAAGGCGCGCAATGCGTCACGCTGCGTTTTTGTAAGTTTTTTGGGGATCTCTACTACAACCTTGACATATTGATCACCATGGCCGCGCCCATTTACATATTGAATGCCTTTGCCGCGCAAACGGAATATCGTGCCGCTTTGTGTGCCTTCCGGCACCGTGTAC
Organism: uncultured Clostridia bacterium; assembly: GCA_945867255.1. GTDB lineage: Bacteria > Bacillota > Clostridia > Oscillospirales > Ruminococcaceae > Ruthenibacterium. Next base: position 7,997 of record CAMBHV010000011.1, on the reverse strand, counting down.
TGTACTTTTCCGTCAATGGTAGGTACTACTACATCCGCGCCAGTTACTGCCTGGCTATACGTAATGGGTACAGTTACATGCACATCGTATCCGTCGCGTTCAAACAAAGTATCGGGACGCACGCTGACCAGAACAATCAAGTCGCCTGCTGGCCCGCCGTTTGCTCCGGCGTCACCAAGGCCTGCAAGGCGCAGGCTCTGGTCATCATCAATGCCGGCCGGGATATTCACTTCCACACGCTTCGTATTGGCTACGTGCCCCGTGCCATGACATTTCTGACAGGGCTTTTTAATAATCTGGCCCTTACCACCACAGCGAGAGCAGGGGCGGGAAGACTGCATCACACCAAATGGGGTGCGCTGCTGCACAGTAACGGTGCCGCGCCCACCGCAATCCGGACAAGTTTCAGGGCTGGAACCGGCCGCAGCGCCTGTGCCGTGACACTCCGGGCAGGTGTCCTGCCGGGAAACACTTACGGTTTTCTTGCAGCCGTGTACAGCCTCCATGAAGCTGAGAACCAAACTGACACGGATGTCGGCGCCGCGACGGGGCGCATTGGGGTTTGCACGACGTGTGCCGCCGCCGAAGCCACCAAAGCCGCCAAAACCGCCACCGAACACAGAGCCCAGAATATCATCCAAATCGATGCCGCCGCCAAAACCGCCGCCAAAGCCGCCGGCTCCTGCGCCAGCGCCGTAGTTAGGGTCTACACCTGCGTGACCAAACTGGTCATAACGGGCTTTCTTCTCTTTGTCCGAAAGAATCTCGTAGGCTTCATTTACTTCTTTGAAGTGTTCTTCCGCCTGTTTATCGCCGGGGTTTAAATCAGGGTGATACTTTTTTGCAAGCTTGCGGTAGGCTTTTTTGATCTCATCGTCAGATGCCGTTCTGGGTACGCCCAGAACCTCATAATAATCACGTTTTTCTGCCATATTTTCACCTTACGTTCAAAGGGTGTGCCCGCGATTTAAAACGGGCAAGAAGCGAGGGCCGGGCCGGCTGCACGCTTTGCAACCGGGCCACCCCCGCTTTTATTTGCCGCAAACTTACACTTCTTTGTAATCGGCGTCTACTACATTATCGCCGTTGCTGCCGGAGGAACCGTTCGCATCCTGCGCAGGGCCGTTTTGCGCACCCTGTGCCGCCTGCGCATTGGCCGCGGCCTCTTTATAAACTTTTTCGCTTACAGCATAGAACGCTTTCTGCAGTTCATCCTGTTTGGCTTTGATGTCATCTACGTTGCCGCCCTTGATGGCATCTTTCAACGCGTTGAGTTTTGCCTCAATATCAGATTTTTCACTTGCCGATACCTTGTCGCCCAGCTCATTCAGGGCTTTTTCTGTGGTAAATACCATCTGATCAGCAGCGTTCTTTACATCTACCTCTTCGCGCTTCTTTTTGTCCTCAGCCGCATACTGCTCGGCTTCCTTCACGGCCTTTTCCACGTCTTCCTTGCTCATGTTGGTGGAAGATGTAATCGTAATATGCTGTTCCTTGCCGGTGCCAAGGTCTTTGGCAGAAACATTCACGATGCCGTTGGCGTCGATATCAAAGGTTACTTCGATCTGGGGTACGCCACGGGGCGCGGGGGCAATGCCATCCAGATGGAACATGCCAAGAGACTTGTTATCGCGTGCAAATTCGCGCTCACCCTGCAGCACGTTCACTTCTACACTGGGCTGGTTATCAGCTGCGGTGGAGAAAATCTGGCTCTTCTTGGTGGGGATGGTGGTGTTGCGCTCAATGATACGGGTGCATACGCCGCCCATCGTTTCAATGCCCAGGCTCAGCGGGGTAACGTCAAGCAGCAGCAGGCCTTTTACGTCGCCGCCCAGCACACCGCCCTGAATGGCAGCGCCAATAGCCACACATTCGTCGGGGTTGATGCCCTTGGAAGGCTCTGTCTTCATATAATTCTTAACGGCTTCCTGAACGGCAGGGATACGGCTGGAACCACCAACCAGCAGAACCTTATGCAGCTCGCCCGGCTGCAGGCCGGCATCATTCAAAGCCTGGCGGACAGGGCCCATGGTACGTTCTACAAGGTCCGCAGTCAGCTCGTTGAATTTGGCGCGCGTCAGCGTCATATCCAAATGCTTCGGGCCGGTGGCATCTGCTGTGATGAACGGCAGGTTGATAGCCGTGCTGGCCACACCGGAAAGTTCGATCTTCGCCTTTTCAGCGGCTTCTTTCAGGCGCTGTGCAGCCATTTTGTCGTTGCGCAGGTCTACACCGTTTTCTTTCTTGAATTCATCGGCCATCCAATCGATGATACGCTGGTCGAAATCGTCACCGCCCAGGTGGGTGTCACCGGCTGTAGCGAGAACCTCGGTCACACCGTCACCCATCTCGATGATAGATACGTCGAATGTGCCGCCGCCCAAGTCATACACCATGATCTTCTGGTCGTCTTCTTTATCTACACCGTAGGCAAGCGCTGCGGCCGTGGGCTCGTTGATGATACGCTTTACGTCCAGGCCGGCAATGGCGCCAGCGTCTTTTGTGGCCTGACGCTGAGAATCGTTGAAGTAGGCCGGCACTGTGATCACAGCCTGCGTTACTTTTTCGCCGAGATAGCTTTCAGCGTCTGCTTTCAGTTTGGAAAGGATCATGGCGCTGATTTCCTGCGGCGTGTACTTTTTACCGTCGATTTCCACTTTGTGGTCAGTGCCCATCTGGCGTTTGATAGAAGAAATGGTACGGTCCGGGTTGGTGATGGCCTGACGCTTTGCCACTTGGCCTACCAGACGCTCGCCTGTTTTGGTAAAGCCCACTACGCTCGGCGTAGTACGCGCGCCTTCGGCGTTGGCGATGACAACGGGCTCGCCGCCTTCCATTACGGCAACACAGCTGTTCGTGGTGCCAAGGTCGATACCAATGATTTTACTCATAATTCATTACTCCCTTTTTAATCGGTTTATGTGAAACATTATCTGAAGATGTCTTTTTATATACGGAAAAGGCTATTCTGCGACAGCTACGCTGGCGTGACGAACTACCTTGCCTTTGTATGTGTATCCTTTTTGCAGCACCTGCGTCACTGTGCCGCTTTCCATACCTTCCGGTGCAGGCTGCTGCATCACTGCGGCGCAAAGCTGCGGGTCAAACGGCAGGCCCTGTGCTTGGATCTCTTCTACCCCAATGGCCTCAAATGCTTTGGCGCATTGATCCAGCGTCATCACAACACCCTTTTTGTAATTTTCATCCTGTGTGGGTGTGTTGGCTGCAAGGCTTAGGGTGTCAAGCACACCAAGCAGTTTCTCCACGGCGAACGCAACACCGTCTCCAAATGCTGCATCCTTTTCACGCGCGGAGCGTTTGCGGAAATTATCGTATTCTGCGGCCGTGCGCATCAGTGTTTCCTTTGCCTGATCCAGCTGCGCCTTTAAATCTTCCGCTTTTTGCTGTGCGGCAGCCAGCTGAGCATTCAAGGTTGCCTGTGTGCTCTTTTTATCTGCTTTTTCTTCTTTTGCCTGCCCGGCACTGCCTTTCCCCGCCGGTTCCTGCGGGTTCCCGGCTTGGGGCTGCTCTGGAGATACCTGAGTTTGGGCAGGTTTCTCAGCGGTTTGCGTGCCGGCCTGCGTTTCCGGTGCGTTTTTTTCTTGTGCCATTTGCCGGTATCCTTCCTTTCTATTCTGCTCCGGTGCGGCGACCAGCTGAACCGGACATGCATTCACCCAGCAGCAATGCAAAATATTCTAGCCGCGGGATCATCTGGCGATAGGGCATTCGAGAGGGGCCCACAATACCAATTGCGCCGGTTGCACCACCGCCTGCCAGATATCGTTTTGACATGATGCACAACCCGGGCATGGTATATTCAGGCAAGTCGTCGCCCAACAGTACTGTGGTGCGCTCTGATTTCGGGCTGATGCAACGCTTTACCGCAGCATCATCTGCAAAAAATTCAAGCAACGTGCGGAAGCTGCGTTCTGCTTCGGGATAACTTAGCAGGTTTTCCTGCCCTTCCAGATATACATTTGCACGTCCTGCTTCTTTCAAAAGCCTGTATGCCGCACTGAGTACAGGGTAAAACATGGCGCCGCCATCTCCAAGGGCAGCCGCCGCAGCGCGCATTTGCGGTTGTGCAACATCGGCTGCGCTGCGGAATGCAAGGTTTTCGTTCAACACTGTGGCAAGTTTTGCACACTCGCCAGCCTCAAGGGCAAAATCCAGCTTTGCGGTACGCGTGCGTACGCCGCCGGCGCTGGTCACTGCCAGAACAGCTGCGGTGGAACGGCCCACTTGCATCACTTCAAAGTGTGCGATGTACAAATCATCACTTTTCGGTGTGGTAGCCACCACTGCGTAACCTGTCCAATCGCTGAGTGCACGCGCGGCGCTTTGAGCAAGGCGTTCCGGATCGAAATCCATTTCGCGAAACATGTCCTGTGCATGCTTTTTTTCCTGCGCAGACAATTGGACGGGCGTATCCATCAAATTGTCGATGTAATATCGGTACCCCTTTGCCGAAGGCACTCGCCCGGCGGAGGTGTGTGGTTGCTCCAGGAGGCCAAGCTTTGTAAGGGCGGCCATCTCATTGCGAAGCGTAGCAGAAGAAACGGCACGGCCAAAGTGTTCTGCCAGCAGGCCGGAACCCACGGGTTCCCCACCCATCCCATACAAGGTGACTACCGCACGCAGCACATTGCGTTTTCGCTCATCCATTGCCGCACCTCCTTTGTGTTTATACAAACGCTTTAAAATGTTTAGCACTCTTGCAACCTGAGTGCTAAGTTTATTCTACAACACTTTTTTATCTTGTCAAGGGCCAACACAAAAAATACAAAAAATTTTCTCGCCAAAGATGCGGCAGAATGTTATACTGATTGCAATACATTACATGTCCGGTGCATATGCCGTGTGCGGGCAGGCGATTTGTCTGCAGGATAAGCCGGGCCGAATGCGCAAAGAAAGGTGGCATGCTGGGTGGAAAAATGTGTAATCGATGCGGCCGCAGGAAGAAAAAAGGCAGCCCTTGTATTTAAGAACGCCACTGTGGTGAATGTGTTTACAAAACAACTGGTAAAGGCCGATGTAGCTGTGGAAGCCGGAGTGATTGCTGGCGTAGGTCAGTATAACGGGGAAACGGAAGTGGACTGTACCGATAAGATCCTGTGCCCCGGGTTTGTGGATGCGCATATTCATGTGGAGTCCACCATGGCAGCGCCATATCAGTTTGCACGAGCTGTGGCGCCTTCGGGCACTACTACCGTGGTGGCGGACCCGCACGAGATTGTGAATGTGTGTGGCGCGGAAGCCGTGGAATGGTTGCTGCAGGCCAGCGAAGATTTACCGGTTGATATTTACTGGATGATACCCTCCAGCGTGCCGGCCACGCCATTTGAAACGAATGGCGCGCCATTTTCGGCGCGGGAGATGGCGCCGTTTGCTAAAATGGGTTCACGTGTGGCAGGTTTGGGAGAAGTGATGTGTTACCCGGATGTGGTGGCCGGAACGGGCGAGATCTATGACAAGTTGGCCCTGTTTCGCCACAAGCATATTGACGGGCATGCACCGGGGCTTTCCGGAAAGGAACTTGCAGCATATGCGGCGGCAGGTATCGAGACGGAACATGAGTGTACCAGTTTTGCCGAAGCAAAAGAGAAGCTGGCCGCTGGGCTTGCCATTTTGGTGCGTGAGGGAAGCGCCGCAAAAAATCTGACAGCTATCGTAGAAGGGCTTTTAAAAGAGAATGTCCCAACGGACAGATTTTTGTTCTGTACAGACGACAAACATCTGGACGATATTGCCCGTGAAGGGCATATCCGATGGAATGTGCATCAGGCGGTGCAACTGGGAATGTCTGCTGTGGATGCCATCTGCATGGCAAGTTTCTATGCTGCGCGTGTGTACGGCCTGAAAGGGGTAGGGGCCATCGCCCCGGGTTATAAGGCAGACATCGCGATTTTGGATGATTTGAAGGAAATCAATGTACATGCTGTATATAAGGACGGTGTGCCCATAGAACAGCGCATCGCCGCAGCAAAATTTGTTCCTGCGCCGGACGCATTGGTACATACCATGCATTTTACACCCGTTTTGCCTGCACAGTTAGCGCTGCCGGTACAGGGAAAAGCCCATGTCATTGAGATGGTACCCTATCAGATTGTTACAAAGCACGCTTTAGAGCAGGTTCCCTGTGAAAATGGTCTGTTTCGGCCAAATAGCACTTATTCAAAGCTGTGTGTGGTGGAGCGGCACGGAAAGAATGGCAATATCGCTGTATGCCCACTGAAGGGTTATGGTATTACTGGCGGCGCCATTGCTACCAGTGTAGCACATGATAGCCACAACATTATTGCTGCGGGGGATAATGACGAGGATATCGCGCTGGCGGTGAATCATCTGCAACAAACGGGTGGCGGATATGCGCTTGCCGCAGGTGGAAAAATTTTAGGCGAATTGGCGCTCCCGGTAGGTGGCCTGATGAGCGAGCGTCCCTGGGAAGAAATTCGCGATGCCACCAACTCTATTTTGAAGAAAGCTGCGCAGATGGGCATTCCTTACCATGTGGATCCGTTTATCAGTCTTTCTTTCATGGCGCTCCCGGTTATCCCTTCTTTGCGCCTGACAGATAAAGGGCTGTTTGACGTGGACAGATTTGATTTCGTTCAATAACAAGATATGCAGAAGACATCTTGTTGTAAAAAGCCCTGCCGGGCAGATGCACCGGCAGGGCTTTTTGCCGCAACGGGATACCCATTTTACACAAGAATTGCCTGTACGGAAAGATCCCTTAGGCGTAAAAGATCACTCCCAGGCTGAGCGATGCGCCTGAACAGGGAAGATGCAAAGAAATTTTGACAGTGATATGAATGGGCCAATGATAAAAGGCCTTGCCGCCTTTGCGATTTGGGAAGATTATCTGTGAACGTTTTACGGATGATGACATTTGTCCGATTGGCGAGATGTTGCGGGGGGGGTATAAAGTCAGGGTATACTTTGGCAGAATGGGGAAATTCTACTGCCACTGCGCGGGCCGTTCTAAAAGCCGGCGCCACACGTTGCTGGGCTGGTGTCAGAAACTGGCCGCCAGGGCGGACACAAGAACAATAGTGTGAATTCTGGGCTTTGAATATCTTTTGCTGCAGAGGGAAAATATATGGTAGAAAATGGGGGCTCTGGGTGCGCTGTCAAGCAGTATGTGCAGTGCTGGGGGAGACAACGGCAAGCCGAACCGCAGAATTTCTGATGGGATTTACAGAGAAAACCATGCTCAGAGAAGGCGAAAACCAGAAACAGAAAAGCCGCCGCCCATACGGGCAGCGGCTTTGTCGGGCCAATTTTATTTCGCAGCTTTGCTGGCGGCCTTGGCGAGGCGTGCAACCTTGCGGGAAGCAGTGTTCTTGTGCAGAACGCCTTTCGCGGCGGCCTTGTCGATCGCGACAACGGCTGCTTTCAGCTTTTCGTCCTTGTCGGCGGCGCCGGCGGAAATGGCGGCGTCTGCCTTCTTGACGACTGTTTTCAGGTTGGACTTGATCGCTTTGTTGTGCAGCGCTTCTTTTTTGGCCTGCACCACACGGTCTTTCTGAGACTTAATGTTAGGCATCGTACCACCTCCTTAATACCCATAACAGTGCACTTTATGATACCATCTTTTTCGCCTGCTTGCAAGAACTTTTTTAAAAAACGGCATATTTTTTTATAAAAGAGATGTTTTCGTGCCCATTTTACACGGATATTGTGGCAGAATTATCTTTCTTGCAGAAAGGAAAAGACTCTCTTGGGGTGTATATGTACATGGCAATGGCCAGTGCTATGGGGCTGGTGCGGGTAGATATCGAATAAGGATATCTTACCGTGCCAAGAGGCAATGTATCCCTCTGGACATCACCCGAAGATGACAAAAGGCATATATAAAGGCAATGGAAAGTAGGATTCGGGCTGGTTTTGTCAAAGGAAGGCACATTTTAAGTAAAGATGCAGGCGTAAAGATTGGGCCGTTAATCTTCTGAGCCTTGTTGCAAAATGGTATCTGCCTGTTGTGCTGTAAG
>CAMBHV010000010.1 GCA_945867255.1 uncultured Clostridia bacterium | reverse complement strand
ACCAGCCTGCACTTTGACACACTTTGTGCCCTGCGAGGAAAAGCGGACACTTTGTTTATTGAAAAACCCATTTTCGATATGCCTGGTAAAGACATTTCCTCATGCCTTGTGCCGGGGCAAAAGGCTTATGTGGCGGCGCCCATGCGCTGGTGTGGCGTGATGCTGGCTTTAAAACGTAAGCTGCCGCAGCTGCGGCCATATTCGGCGCGTGTGATCTGCTCTTCGTATCTTCCCGACTGGCGGCCTGGTGTGGATTACCGCACCGTATATTCGGCGCACAGAGAGATGGGCGGCGGTGTGGCCATTGACCTGATTCACGAATGGGATTACCTTGTGGAATTGTTTGGCCCTCCGCGTGAAGTGCATTGCTTTAAGGGAACATACAGTGAACTGGAGCTGGATTCCGATGACCTGGCCGTGTACATTGCACGCTATGATGCATTGCTGGCGGAGGTGCATTTGGATTATTTTGGCCGCACATACCGGCGCACGATCGAACTGTTTTGCAAAGACGGTACTGTTACGGCGGATTTTGGCGCCGGCACACTGACGCTGGCAGACGGGCGTGTGGAGGAATATCCCGAGCCGGTAAACGAGCGTTATGTGCGCGAGATGGAATATTTTCTGGAATATGCTTTGCACGGTGAGGGCGAAAGTGTAAACCCGCCGGGCATGGCGCAAAAGGTTTTAAGTATCACACTGGGGGAAGCATAACGGTATGGAACATGTATTGATCACGATCTGCGGGCGCGCAGGCTCTAAAGGCTTTAAAAACAAAAACCTTAAAATATTTGACGGCCTGCCGCTGAGCCATTATAGCCTTGCCGCAGCCAAACTGTTTGAGTGCCAGCATCCGGAGCTTGCGGTGGATATCTGCCTGAATACGGATAGCGAACTTCTGATTAACACTGTGGTGGAAAAATATCCGGAGGTACATGTGCTGCGCCGCCCGGAAGAACTGTGCGGTGATGTGGTGCCGAAAATGATGGTGTACCAGCACAGCCTGCGCGAAATGGAGCGGCGCACAGGCGTGCAGTATGCGCATCTGATCGATCTGGACATCACAAGCCCTTTGCGCCAGGAACAGGATGTGTCCGGTGCGTATGCGGAAAAACTGAACCGCCCGGAACTGGACCTTGTGTTCAGCGTATGTCCGGCACGCCGCACACCCTATTTCAACATGGCGAAGCTGGAGGATGGTTTTGCCAAGCGTGTGATCGACCATCACTTTACTGCGCGTCAGCAAACGCCGCCGGTGTATGACCTCAATGCGTCTATTTATGTGTTTGAGCGCGCGTTTCTTCTGGAGAACGAAACCGGTTTTCTATGGGACGGCAAGTGCGGCATCTATCAGATGTTTGATACGGGCATTATCGATATCGACTCTGAGGAAGATTACCGCCTGATGGAGGCAATTGCACGGCATCTGTATGCTGCGATGCCCACGTTTGGTGCGGTACGCGAAGCGGTGAGAAAGTAGGCGAGCGGTAATGTTCACCTCCAGCGAGGCGCATGAGATGCATGCCCCAAAACGGTATCTGCATTTTACAGAGAATGCGGCAGCGCGTGTGTTTACCGATGCAGCCAACCCTGAATGCCCGGCGGCAAACTGGGCGGTACTGAAGGCAGGGCGCAGCTACAATGTGGCCCGGGCACTGGCATTTTGTGAAGAACAGTTTGCACGCGCCGGGGTCGCCGCATGTTTTGTGTGGTCACCGGATGCTGCCCCGCTTGCAATGTGCAGCGATATACTGCAGCAAAGCGGATATCACGTGGGGCAATCCGTTGTGCGCGAGTTTTACACTGGCGCCGAAGAAAGCTTGGATATTCGTGTGAACGACTGCCCCGTAAGGTTGGAAGATGAGCCTTTGCGCGGCGCATCCGGCCAGTTGCTGGCAGAAAGCTGCGAAGGATGGCCCGGGCGCCTGAACCTTTTGAAAAAACAGCTGCGTGCCGGTGCAAAGGCCTTTTTTGCCTATAATCGGGCCGAGATCCCCGTCAGTGTGTGCCTGGGGTTTGGGTACGCCAGTGCATTTCGGCTGTTTGGCCTGTATACCGCGCCAAGTCAGCGGGAAAAAGGATATGGCATGGCGGCTCTTCGCGCGGCTCTTCGGTGGGCACAGAAGCCGGAACAGAAATATGAGCCATTTGCTCTGGTGCAGGAAGAGAATGAAAAAGCCGTGCGCCTTATGCGGCGCGCCGGTTTTCTTGGCAGGCCTCAGCAGCGATGGATCGCGGTGCGTGACGGCACGCCAGGCACACGGCAGAACGATATATTCTGGCTGTGAATACACTTCTCAGGAAAGGCGGCATATTATGTCACAGCAGGATATTCTGGAATTTACGCTGGAAGCAGGCCGTGTACTGCTGGCAAACGGCGGTGAGATTTTTCGTGTGCAGGATACCATGCAGCGTATTGCGCACAGTTATGGTGCGGAAAATTTTCATGTATATGTGCTGACAAACGGTTTGTTCGCCTCGCTGAAAGGCGATGAGGGGGCTTTTTCCGGGGAAGTGCGCAGTGTGAATGTCACAAACATCCACCTGAAACGTATTGTAGCGGTAAATGAGCTTTCCCGTGCCATTGAACGTGGCGGGGTGCCACTGGAAGAGGCGTTTGCACGGTTGCGTGCCATTGAGACAATGCCTGGCTGGCCGGCTTGGTTGCGTGTGCTAGCGTGTGGCGTGGGGGCCGCAGGGTTTGCTTATTTGTATGGTGGCACGCCGCTGGACGCATTGGCGGCGCTGCTGGCAGGGTTTGCATTGGAGCCATTGCGCATGTTCCTTGCACGCCGGGGCACCAACCGTTTTATTGAAAATCTGCTCAGTTCCGCCTTTGTGGCAGCAGTGAGCGTGGCTGTGGTACAATTGATGAACCTGGCGGGTGCCGCTTGCAGCATCGACAAAGTAATTATTGGCGGGATCATTGCGCTTGTGCCGGGCATTGCGCTTACCAACGGCGTGCGCGACATTGCAGGCTGCGATTATTTGTCCGGCACCATTCGTGGTATCGAGGCACTTCTGATTGGTGTTGCTATTGCGTTGGGCGTCGGCTTTGTACTGGGCCTCAGCGCCGCTGTTCCGGGGGTGATCGCAGTATGATATGGCAATTTATGATTCAGTGTGTGGTATCCTTTGCGGCGGTGGTGGCCGTGGCAATTCTGTTTCATGGGCCCAAGCGTGAATGGGCGGCCTGCGGCCTTACCGGCATGGTGGGATGGGCTGTATACTGGCTGGCCGTGCAAGGGGGCGTTTCCGTGGTGACGGCCTCTTTGCTGGGCGCGTTGGCGCTGGCACTGTTGAGCCGGGTGTTGGCGGTGGTGCGCCGCTGCCCGGTAACAGTTTTCCTTACGGGCGGCATTTTTCCGCTGGTGCCCGGTGCAGGCATTTATTATACGGTATACGCTTTTATTATGGGCGACAATGCGCGTGCACTGGCAAAAGGTGTGGAGACATTGAAGATTGCCGGGGCTATTGCGCTTGGCATTGTATTGGTGTTGGCACTTCCCAAGCAGATGTTTGGTATGCTTTCGGCCCACGGCCAGCAGGGGCCAAAACCAGAAAGTTGAAGAAACCACAATATATATGATATTTTTAAGATAATTTTATAAAAAAGCACAAATTGTTGTAAGAAAAACTTTTTTGGTTGACAGTGTGTGCCTGTTGTAGTAAGATAAACGTGCGCCATATGACTGACGGAAACGGTGGAGAGATACCACGTGGAGTATGGCGTTTGTGTTGCCGGCCGTCTGGGCAGAAGTTGCCCGGGGGGTGCGGCTTTTTTTATGCGCACTGGCCGCAGGCGGAAAGGAGACGCATGACAGGATATCTTCATTCCATAGAGTCCATGGGAAACGTGGACGGGCCGGGTGTGCGCACCGTGATATTTCTGCAGGGCTGCCGGTTGCGATGTAAATATTGCCATAACCCGGACACCTGGCCGCTTTCGGGTGGCACACCGGTGCAGCCGCAGCAGATTGTGGAAAAGCTGATGCGCTATAAGCCTTATTACGGGGCTATGGGCGGTGTGACCTTTTCCGGAGGCGAGCCCCTGATGCAGCCGGAATTTTTGTGCGAATGCCTCAGGCTTTGCAGGCAGGCTGGCATCCATACCTGCATTGATACTGCAGGCGTGGGCCTTGGAGAATATGATGAGCTGCTGCGCTGGACGGACCTTGTGCTGTTTGATGTCAAACATGAAGCTGCACAGGAATACAAAGCGATCACCGGCGGTGAACTGACGCAGGTGCAGCCATTCATACAGGCCGTTCGACGTGCGGGCACCCCGATATGGGTGCGGCATGTAGTGGTGCCCGGCCTGACGGACGGTGCTGCACATATGCGCACATTGGCCGAATATGTGAAAACGCTTCCGAATGTACAGCGGGTACAGCTTTTGGCTTACCACACCATGGGAATAAAAAAATATGACGCACTGGGCATTCCGTATCCTCTGAAGGGGACGCCGCCCATGGATGCACATGCCTGCAAGCAATATGAAAAAGAATGGTTCGCCGCATATGCGGAATGTGAGAAAGGAGAGAAAGACGGATGATGCAGTATCCGGAATGGGAAGGCTTTGTACCGGGTGAATGGCAACGCAGTATCGACGTGAGAAGCTTTATCCAGAAAAATTTTACGTTGTATGAGGGCGGAGAAAAATTCCTGGCCCCTGCCACGCCGCGCACAAAGGCCGTGTGGGAAAAATGTGAGGCCCTTTTGAAGGAGGAGCTGGAAAAAGGTGTGCTGGACGTGGAGACCACACGCTTTTCCGGCATTGACAATTTTGAGCCCGGCTATATTGACAAGGAAAATGAAGTAATTGTGGGCTTGCAGACAGACGCGCCCTTGAAGCGCATCGTGAACCCATACGGAGGCATGCGCTGTGCAAAGTCTGCATTGGAACAGTACGGTTATGCGCTGGACAAAGAGCTGGAGCGCAGCTTTTGCGAATATCGTAAAACACATAATGAGGGTGTATTTGACGCATACCCGCCCCGCACGCGCGCTGCGCGGCATGTAGGCCTGCTGACAGGCTTGCCGGATGCCTATGGGCGCGGGCGCATCATCGGTGATTACCGCCGTGTGGCACTGTATGGTATCGATGTGTTGGTGCAGGAAAAACAGCGTGATCTTCAGGCGCTGGACGGCCCTATGACGGACGATTTGATCCGCATGCGCGAAGAGGTTTCCGAGCAGATCCGTGCATTGGGCAGGATCAAAGCCATGGCAGCGCGTTATGGTATCGACCTTTCCCACCCGGCTAAAGATGCAAAAGAGGCCGTGCAGTTCGTGTATATGGCGTATCTGGCCGGCATTAAGGAAAATAATGGTGCCGCTACCTCGCTGGGCCGTACTTCTACATTCCTTGATATTTACATTGAGCGGGATTTTGCCCGCGGGACCCTTACAGAGGCGGAAGCGCAGGAATTGATCGATCAGTTTGTGATCAAGTTGCGCTTAGTGCGCCATCTGCGTACGCCGGACTATAACGAGCTGTTCGGGGGCGACCCCACGTGGGTGACAGAATCTATTGGCGGAACCAGCATGGACGGCAAGCCCCTGGTGACAAAGACATCGTTCCGCGTTCTGCATACCCTGACCAACCTCGGCACCGCGCCGGAACCCAACCTCACCGTGCTGTGGAGTGAACATCTGCCCCACAAGTTCAAGCGTTACTGCGCCAAAATGTCCATTGCCACAGATTCCATTCAGTATGAAAATGATGACATTATGCGCCCGGTGTATGGGGACGATTATGCCATTGCCTGCTGTGTATCTGCCATGCGTGTAGGCAAACAGATGCAGTTCTTTGGTGCGCGCTGCAATTTGGCAAAGGCGCTTTTGTATGCCATCAACGGCGGTGTGGATGAAGTAAAAGGTGGCGTTATCGTGCCGGGTATTCAGCCCATCACGGATGAAGTTTTGGATTATAACACCGTGCGCGCCAATTATGAAAAGGTGTTGGAATACACGGCAGGGCTATATGTAGACACGATGAATATCATCCACTACATGCATGACAAGTATGCGTATGAGGCCGGCCAGATGGCGCTGCATGACACCAATGTGGAGCGTATCATGGCCTTTGGTGTGGCAGGATTATCTGTAGCGGCAGATTCCCTTTCCGCCATTCGCTGGGCCAAGGTGCGCCCGGTGCGCAACGAGCAGGGCATTGCCGTAGATTTTGAGATAGAGGGCGATTTCCCGAAATACGGCAACGATGACGACCGCGCGGATGATGAAGCGGTATATATTGTGGAGAAATTCTCTTCCGAACTGAAAAAACATCCGCTGTACCGCAATGCGATGCACACGCTTTCTGTGCTTACCATCACTTCGAATGTGATGTACGGCAAGAAGACGGGCTCTACGCCGGACGGCCGCAAGGCCGGTGAGGCGTTTGCTCCGGGTGCAAACCCCATGCATGGGCGCGACAGCCACGGCGCGCTGGCATCGCTGAATTCGGTGGCAAAATTGCCTTATCGGGATGTTTGCCAGGACGGCGTATCCAACACGTTCTCCATCATTCCCAAAGCGCTGGGGTGGGACGAAGAGAGCCGCGAGGTAAACCTGGTAAGCATTCTGGACGGGTATTTCCAGCAGGGCGCGCATCATCTGAATGTCAATGTGCTGAACCGTGAATTGTTGCTGGACGCCATGGACCATCCGGAAAAGTATCCCACGCTCACCATTCGCGTGTCCGGCTATGCGGTGAATTTTCACCGCCTCAGCCGTGCCCAGCAGGAGGAAGTGGTGCGCCGCACTTTCCATGAAGCTGTTTGATGCCGCGAAACCGTTTGAGAAAACCAACAAGAAAGGCACCCTCATTCTGGAGGGTGCCTTTTTATTTTGGTAAGGCCATTTATAAGCAGGAAAGATGCCGCACGCCCTGCTCGGTGGCCAGAAGAGGCAGGCACACATCGTGCGCTTCGCGCGGCACGCACGGTACAAGCTGCCAGGAAAAGCAGCACAGCACCTGCGCGCAGGCAGGGCGCAGCAAGGGCAGAAAGGCATCGTAATATCCCTTTCCGTGGCCAAGGCGTCCGCCGGTTTCATCAGCCGCCACACAGGGCACAAGGCAAAAATCAATAAGCTGCGGCGGCACGGTGTTCGCCCCGGCCGGCGGCTGTAAAATGCCGTAGGCACCTTGCTCAAGGGCGTTCAGGTTCTGTACAGCGCACATGTGCATCTCACGCGGCCGGGGCCCGCACACAGGCAGGCAAAGGGACTTGCCGGCCTGCAAAACAGCCTGCAAAAAGGCACGGGTGTCCGGTTCGGCGCCTGTGCCGCAAAATGCGGCCACCGTATGTGCGCTGGCAAATTGCGGCATGGTGGCCAGCACCTGACAAAGCGTATGAGACGCCTTCGCATGCACAGCTGCCGGGACTGCAGCGCACGCCTGCCGAACGGCAAGGCGCACGGCACTTTTTTCTTCAGCGGGCATCATACCGGTTCCTCTTTGGGAAGCACGTCGTTTTCTGAAAAATCTTCCCTGTCCAATGTCAGGTTCGGGTTGTAAAAGGGGTCGTGCAACAGCGCATCACCCCAGCGTTGTTTCAGACGCCGCCGCTCGCCTTCAAAGCGCTCTTTGGCGGGGCCCTTTGTGTCTAACCCGCGGCTTTTCGATTCATAATGATACAATTCGGCATAAGGCGTCCAAACCACACGCCAGCCGGCTTTGCGCACACGCAGGCAAAAATCCACATCGTTGAAGGCTACGGTAAATCCTTCATCCAGCCCATCTACCGCATCATACACTTCGGCGCGGCACAAAAGACATGCAGCTGTTACACAGGAAAAGTCCTGCACGGTGGAAAGGCGGAACATGTATCCGCCCGAAGCACGCCGGGCATATTTATGGCTATGGCCCGCATAGCCGCCAAGGCCGGTGATGACGCCGGCATGCTGTATGGTATCGTCCGGATAATACAGCTTTGCACCCACAATACCCACGCCGGGCTGAATGCAAAGTTTTACCATTTCTGTCAGCCAACCGGGGTTTATCACTTCCACATCGTTGTTCAGAAGAAGCAGAAGTTCCCCTTTGGCCTGTGCGCGGGCAAAATTGTTGATGGCGGAAAAGTTAAACCCGCCCTCATAGCGCAGAACACGGCAGCGGGAAAATGCTGCGTTGTGCGAAAGAGAATCGTAGTAGGCAAATGTCTGCGGTTGCGTGGAATTGTTTTCTACAATGAGCACCTCATATGCGGGATAATCCGTCTTTTCCACAATGGAGCGCAGCGCCTTGTCCAGATCCTCTGTGTGATCCTTATTCGGGATAAGAATGGACACCAGCGGCGTGCGTGTCAGCACATAATCCACATGATAGGTGCTGGCAAACAGGCCGTCTTGCACGGTGCCCTGGGTCCCCGTACGTGTGAGATGAGCCGAAATAGCGCGCTTTGCCGCGGCGGCCACATAGGGTTTTGCCCCGGTGCCGCCGGAGGTGGACAGCGCATGCACACGCCAGTAATACAGCACTTTTGGCACATGCACCGGCACAAAGGTTTCACTCAGTTTTAAAAATAAATCATGATCCTGACTGCCGTCACAGGCGCTGTCCAGCCCGCCTACGGCGCGAAATGCCTCGGCTTTGAACATGGCAAAATGGCAGATATAGTTGCAGCAGTTCAAATAATCCGGTGCAAAATCCGGCTTAAAATGGCCTGTGATCGGCCGTTCGATATCAGTTTCGAACAAAGCTTCGTCCGAGTACAGAAACGCGGCACCGGTTTTACGTGCAGCCTTCAGCATTTCATATACAGCATGAGGGGCAAGCACATCGTCGTGGTCCAAAAGAGCAAGGTATTCACACGTGGCCATGTGCGCGGCCGCATTTGTGTTGGCGGAAATTCCTTTATTCTCCACCTTGCAGTAGCAGACGTTTTTCTTGTTCTCAAAAAAACGGCCCACGTAGGAGTGCTCATCATCCGATGCATCTGCCACACAAAGCTGCCAGTTAGGGCATGTTTGCCCAGCCACACTGTTCCACATCTGTTCCAGGAAGGCAATCGGTGTGTTGTAGACGGGCACGCAAATAGACACATGCGGCCAACCGGAGAAATCTGCAGCACGCTGGCTGTCCAGCACGGCATTGGAGGGAAGAAACCGCCCTTTTTTGCTTTTCAGGCGGCGACGTGCAAAGCCAGCCGCGCGCCGGACAGTGGCACACAGCCCGTCTTGCTTTACAAGGGAAAAAAACACTGCGGCAAGTTCGCACAAGCGCTTGAGGCGAAGATGCATAAAAAAGCCCCCTTTTTGAACGCAGGGGGGGCGGCGTGGGCCGCCCCCCTGCAGAGCAAGATTATCGATATCCGTAGTTTTCGTACAGTAGGGTAAAGTGTGGGTTATAATATGGGTCTCCGCCTTCGGACAGCATATGGGCATATTTCTGGCGAAAACGTTCCCGTTCTCCCTCATAACGCGCCTGGCGTTCACCGCCGGACGTATCGGAACCGCGGCTTTTCGATTCGTAATGTGTGCCCTCGGCAAAGGGCGTCATCACATTCACATAGCCCTGCTGGCGCAAGCGCAGGCAGAAATCCACATCATTGTATGCCACGGCAAAGTTTTTTTCATCCAACCCACCAAGCGCCTCATACAGGCTTTTTTTCACCATCAGGCAGGCACCCGTCACCGCGGAGAAGTTTTGCGTGGTGGCAAGGCGGTACATGTCGCCCGAGGAATCGCCCGAATGTCCTTTGTGGCTGTGCCCTGCCGAGCCGCCGATTCCGATGATGACACCTGCGTGCTGCACAGTGCCGTCCGGATAAAGAAGCTTTGCGCCCACGGCGCCCACATCCGGCCGCTGAGAATAGCTGAGCATCTCGCGGATGGAATCCGGCCGGGTGAATGCCACATCATTGTTCAGCAAAAGCAGGTGCTGGCCTGTGGCATAGCGAGCTGCCACATTGTTGATGGCCGAAAAATTGAATGCTCCGGAATACTGCACCACGCGCACGCCCGGCAGAGAATCGTGCGCCGCTTTGTACAGAGCGAAAGTGGTACGTTCGGTGGAATTGTTCTCAATCACGATCACTTCCAGGTTGCGCCAACCGCCGTACTTATAGATGGAGGTAAGGCAGCGGCGCAGATCTTCCGCGTGATCTTTGTTTGGGATCAGAATAGATACGCGCGGCTCGCCCGTGACGGCATACCGGGTGCGATATGCACCCGGACAGCCCGGAATGGAAGATACCTCACCCGCAAGGCCCAGACGCTGCAAATGGGCCGCAACGGCTTCGGCACCCGCCTGCAGCGCGTAGGGCTTTGCCGAAATATCACCTGCGGTGCTTTGCGCATGCCCGCGCCAATAATACAGAACCTTGGGAATATGATGGATGCGCTTTGCCTGTTCACACAGGCGAAGAATAAGGTCATAATCCTGTGCACCATCAAACCGGGCGTCTTCACCGCCACCGGCTTTATTCAGAAGTTGTGCCTGAAAGGCACACAGATGCGTGATATAGTTGCACCCGCGCAGTGTGTCGGGGGAATAATCCGGCTTGAAATGATATTCCGAGAGATGTTTCATGGTGCTGTCCAGCACCACCTCGTCGGAATAAATCAGTTCGGCTCCGGTATCGGCTGCAGCTTTTGCCACCTCATACAGGGCGTTTGGGCTTAAGACGTCGTCATGATCCAGCAAAGTGATCCATTCGCCTTCGGCTTCAGCCAACCCTACATTTGTATTGGAGGCAATTCCCTCGTTTTTTGCGAGGTGTACATAGCGCACGCGCGCATCGCGTATACGCGAAACCATTTTTCCAGGCGCTGCGGTGTCGGAAGCATCCACCAGCACAAGTTCCCAGTTTGGATAGCTTTGTGCACGCACGCTGGCAATCATGTCTTTCAGATAACGCGGTGGGGTATTGTACAGAGGAACCACTACGCTGATCAGCGGCATATATGGCAAAGGCTCTTTTCGCTGGGCGCGCAGTTCTTTGCGCAAAGGAACATCGGCCCGAAGTTGCCAGGGCTCCTTGCCAAATACAAGGCATAGCCGGTAGAATGTTTCGCGCCATAACGCCTGCCACCCGCGTGTACGCAGGCACACGGCAGCGCGGCGCACAAGGCTGGCTGCGTGCGCAGGGTTGGCTGTGCGCGCAAGGGCCTTGCCAACAGAATCGCGCTCGGCAGGGTTACGTACCGCGCTCATGCCTGGGCCTCCTGGGCGTGCCCATTCAGTTCTTTATATGCTGCGCACACCTCTGCACACGGCCCTTGCATCCGCACATGGCCTTTTTCCAGCCAGGTGACTTTGTTGCACATGCGTTCTATTTGTTCAATGGAATGGCTTACCAGAATCACCGTGGTGCCACCGCTCATCAATTCCTGCATGCGCTTTTCGCATTTCTGCTGGAACAGAAAATCTCCTACTGCGAGGATTTCATCGGCGATCAACACATCGGGTTTTGTGATAGTGGCCACAGCAAATGCCAGGCGCGAGACCATGCCGGAAGAATAGTTTTTCAAAGGAATATCCAGGAAATTGCGAAGTTCGCTGAATTCGACGATCTCGTCGAATTTCTCACGGATATATTTTGGCGTCATGCCAAGCACAGTTCCGTTGAGAAAGATATTTTCCCGGGCCGTAAGGTCAAAGTCAAACCCTGCCCCCAGCTCGATCAGCGGTGCAATAGTGCCCCGCACCGTCACGCTGCCGGCAGAGGGTTTGAACACACCCGAGATCACCTTCAGAAGTGTAGATTTGCCAGAGCCGTTCAGGCCCACAAGGCCATAAAAATCGCCTGCTTCCACAGTGAGAGAAACATCGCGCAGCGCATAGAATTCTTCAAATTGAAGTTTGCCCTGTACAGCGGCCAGAAAATATTCTTTCAGGCTTTCATGTTTTTCCTTGGCCATGTTGAAGCGCATGGAAACATTGTTTACTTCGATCATGTTCATATCCTGCGCCCTCCGTTAAATATGCAGCACGAACTTGTCCTGCTTTTTGCGGAACACGAACAACCCGAACATAAGCGTAGCAACTGCGCATATGCCGCAGATCCATACCATGTTCCAACTCAGAACTTCACCGTCCAGCACCGCAGCACGAAATGCCGTAATATACCAATATAGCGGGTTGAACTTGATGAAGCGAGACATGTTGATGGAAAGCCCGTACACCACAAACGTGCCCATCTGCGATGGATCGTAGAAAATGGCGGAGAAGTACATCAGCATGGTGGTGAATACGCTCCATAAATGCATGATGTCACGGAAGAATACCGTCAATGTAGCCAATACAAGCCCAACGCCCAGGCTGAAAACAAACAGCGTAAGCAGGGGGTAGATGGCAAGCACTGCGGTAGGATGCAGCGGTGCGCCAGTGAACAGCATTACGATGATCAATGCTACAAAACTGAATACGCAGTTCACCAGAGAAAAACATACTTTCTCCAAAGGGAAAATATATTTCGGGATATAAACCTTTTTAATTAAGGGCGCAGCACCCAGCATGCTGGACATGGAGCTGGTGGTAGCATCGTTGAAAAAGGTAAACAGCAGTTGGCCGATAATGAGATAAACAGGAAAGTTGGAAATACCCTGCCCGCGCATGCCGGCGAAAAGCGTAGAGAACACAGCCACCATGACGATGTTCATTAAAAGGGGGTTCAGCACGCTCCACAATACGCCCAGCACGCTGCGCCGGTATTTCAGCTTAAAATCCCGGCCGATGAGGTTTTGCAATAAATAGCGGTAACGCCAAAAATCTTTGCAGTATGCTTTCCACATTGCCATGCCGTTCACCACTTTTCGAAAAAGGAAAAATCCTGCCCGGCAAAACCGGCATGCAACTTGTCCTTCGCGCTGAGTTTCACTTCACAGTCTACTTGGGGCCAGATGATACCAAGCTGTGGGTCGTTCCAGGCCACACCGCCCTCGTCATCCGGAGCGTAAAAATCGGTACATTTGTAGGTGAATTCAGCTTCATCGCTGAGCACGAGAAAACCGTGTGCAAACCCCTGCGGAATATAAAACTGACGCTTATTCTGCGCAGAAAGGCGCACACCTTCCCACTTGCCAAATGTAGGTGAGTTGGGGCGGCAGTCTACCGCTACATCAAAAACTTCACCTGAAATCACGCGCACAAGCTTGCCCTGCGGATGCTGCTTTTGAAAATGCAACCCACGCAATACGCCCTTTGTGCTTTTAGATTGATTATCTTGTACGAACGGGCCAGAGATCCCCGCCGCAGCAAATTCTTTGTGAGAATATGTTTCCATAAAATAACCGCGCTCGTCGCCGAACACGGTAGGTTCGATGATCCAAACACCCGGTATGCCCGTGGAGATGAAATTGAATTTTCCCATTCTTTTGTTCCTTTCGCCGCACACCATTTTATTATGTACGGAAATACTGATATCTATAAAAAGATAGCACAAAAAGGCCTGTGGCGCAAGGAAAACACGCAAATTATCCCGAATGCAAGATGCCGGTATGCACCAGCCGGAACTCTGTAATTTGAAACGGATCATGATGCGGATGAGGACGCAGGGAAGACGGGTAGATCCTTCCAATTTTTCTCTGCCGGTTGCGACGGTTGTGTGCCCCATGGCGTGACCTCCTTCCCGCCTATGTGGCGTTGCTTGCACGTAGGTGCGCTGCCATGCTGTTCGCGGCAAGGAAGCTGGCGGTGATTGTACTGCTATCACCGGCGTCAGCGCAAGGTAAAAGCCTTTTTCCACCAGAAAACGGAAAAGCCTTTTTGTTTTTTCGCCTTGGCCGGAAAGCTTGCGCGGTAATGACGGCTTGCGCCGGGCTGGCGCAGGCTATTCATAACTGCATATGTGGAAGAGGTAAGCCGTACACTTGCCTTTTGAAGGCAAAGGAAGTACAATGAAACTGTCTTTGGCGCGTGCCAACGCGTATGATAAAGGTTTTGTGCCAGTGCCGGATATATGTGAAGGTGCCCGGCATATTTCACGCGGCGCAGAGGGGTGGATACGGAATGAACCTGAGAGAGTATTTATCCATTGCACCTGAAGTGTCTGCCGCGCTGCGGGAAGGGAAAGCCGTGGTGGCGCTGGAGAGCACAAGCTTTTCCAGCGGGGAGCTTTTTTCGGAAAATTTTGCTTTTTCGGCCAAAGCGGAACAGGCTATTCGGGAACAGGGTGCGATACCCGCAACAATTGCCATTCTGGACGGTGTGCTAAAGGTTGGCCTTTCCGAAAGCGAACGAGAAAGGCTTTATAAAGATAAAAATTTGAAAAAAGTTTCACGCCGGAACCTTCCTGTAATGTGTGCATTGGGAAAGTCAGGGGCTACTACCGTGGCGGCCACAATGATCATTGCATCGCTTGCTGGTATCCGTGTGCTTGCCACGGGTGGTATCGGAGGCGTGCATCGCGGGGCAGACACTACCATGGATATCAGCGCGGATTTGCAGGAACTTCGAAAAAGCAGCGTGTTGGTGGTTTGCGCAGGCGCAACCGTATTATCGGATATCGGATGCACTTTGGAATATCTGGAAACTATGGGCGTGCCTGTACTGGGGTTGCGCACAGCACGGTTTCCGATGCCTTATTGCAGGGAGTCCGGTTTCAATGTGGACTGTGAGATGCAAACCGAGATGGAAGTTGCCCGCATTGCCAAAATAAAATGGGACCTTGGCCTTACCGGAGGTGTGTTGGTGGCAAACCCTGTACCGCAGGAGTATGCCATGGAGCCCCGTGTGGTGGAACAGGCTATGGAAAAGGGCTTTGCCCAGGCTCAGGCCGATGGCATTGCCGGAAAAGAGCTGGCGGCGTATCTTCGGGCATACATAGCAAGCGAAACCGGTGGAAGAAGCCGAAATGTCAATTTTCATCTGCTGCGTCATAATGCATGTGCCGCAGCAAGAATTGCATTGGCGTATGGGAACTTAGGAAGCCGTGCACAGCATTC
>CAMBHV010000009.1 GCA_945867255.1 uncultured Clostridia bacterium | reverse complement strand
ATTTACAAAATCCAGATACAGCTGCAATGCACAGAAAATAGCACCCTTGTGGGCCATTTCCGGGTCAAAGCGGTAAGCATCGTAGAAACGCTTGATTTTTTGTGTGTCGTATGCCGTATAACCAAGGAATACGGCAAGGCCCACAAAACAGATCAGTTTTTCAAACATCCCCATGGGAAGGAAGATGGAAACAATCCAATACAGCAGGAGAAACATCAGCCCGGCAAACAAAATGCTGCGCAGATTTGATAAATCTCGCTTTGTAAACCAGCCGTATGCCGCCAGCGCCCCGAAATATACTGCCGTCATGCCGAACACATATACCAGTGTTGTCACGTCATACAGCAAAAACAGCGAGGCAAATGTGAGCCCGTTCAGTGCGGAATATGCAAAAAACAAAGCTGTGGCTGTTCCTGCGCTCAACTGGGTAAGACGAGCAGAAAGCACCATTACTACGATGATCTCCGCAATGGCAAGCACAAATGGCAGGTAAGGAAATTGAATGATAGAGTACCATACAAACCCGGTAAAATAGCTGGCAAATGCAATGGCAAATGTGCAAAGAAGGCCAAGGCCCATCCATCCAAATGTTTTTGCCGTATAACCGCTCAGTGTCTCACCTGTCGCATTCCACATGCCGCGGGTTTCTTCCTGAAACATGGGGTCAAGCCCGTTGTTCTCATACATCGTGTTATCCCTCATTTCTGATGCGGCCGTGCAGGCCGCCATGCACATATGGCATACCCATATGTTACCCTAACCATAGCATATTCAACGCCCGTTTTCAAGAAAAACCGTACACAGTGCTTCCAGGATATCCTCCGGCAGCATTCCCTGCATGCTGCGCTGTGCAGCACATTTGTCTGCCGCCGCGCCATGCAGCCACACACCGCACAGGGCAGCCGCCTGTGGGCTAAGGCCCTGCGCGGCCAGCCCGGCAATGATTCCGGCCAGGATATCTCCGCTGCCCCCGCGTGCAAGGCCGGCGTTGCCGGTGGTGTTGCGGTATAGCGTGCCGTCCGGTGTGGCCACCAACGTACGGTGGCCTTTTAATACGGTGATGGCTCCGGTTTTTTGGGAAAAACCAAGTGCCACATCTGCCGGCATTTGAAGTACCTGAGCCACGGGAATTCCAGCAAGGCGTGCCATTTCGCCGGGGT
Source organism: uncultured Clostridia bacterium (assembly GCA_945867255.1). GTDB lineage: Bacteria > Bacillota > Clostridia > Oscillospirales > Ruminococcaceae > Ruthenibacterium. Next base: position 13,801 of record CAMBHV010000009.1, on the reverse strand, counting down.
GTGGCGTAACCACAAGCCGGCCTGCACAGGGGCGCAGAGCGTTGTGATTTGTGCCAATGGCAGAAAGGCCTCCGGCGTCCAGAACAAAACAGCCCTTTGCCGCAGCCAGCAGCGCGGACATTTCGTTTGCCGTTTCGTTGTCTGGTTTTCGGCCGCAGCCGGCAAGGCAAACAGTGTACTGGGCAGCGGCACTTAGCAGTTCTTCGCGACTTTGGGCACACAGAAAGGTGGCCTCCAATATGCGTGGAGCCACACATGTGCATACGCATTCCGGCGCGGCCAGGGTCACAAGCCCGGCGCCGGCCCGCAGCGCGCCAAGACATGCCAGCGCTGCGGCGCCACGGTACTCCTCGCAGCCGCACACGGCCAGCACTTTGCCGTAATTGCCCTTATGGCTTTCCGGCGCGCGGGGCGCAAGAAACGAAAACACAAGCTCTTTGGTGATGGACTGAATGGGCCTCATTCTGGCATGCTCCTTTACATATGTGATATACTGGAGAAAAATATACGGATGGAAAGGCGGGTAAGTTATGGAAAAAAGGCTGGAACATCTGCTGCAAAACGCACACAGCGCCGTATTCTTCGGGGGCGCGGGCGTCTCGTGTGAAAGCGGTATCCCGGATTTTCGCTCGCAGGACGGGCTGTATCATCAGCAGTGGCCCTGGCCGCCGGAGGAGATCCTGTCACATCACTTTTTTTTGCAGAATACGCAGGAGTTTTTTCGCTTTTACCGTGAAAAGATGCTGTATCCAAATGCACGGCCAAACGCCGCACATCTGGCGCTTGCCCGCCTTGAGCACGATGGGCACGTGAAGGCGGTTGTTACACAGAACATCGACGGCCTTCACACGGCAGCCGGTTCCCGACATGTGCTGGAACTGCACGGCAGTGTGCACCGCAATCACTGTATGAAATGCGGCAAGGCATATGGGCTGGATGCCGTGTTACACAGTGAAGGTGTGCCCCGATGCGCGTGCGGCGGCATCATCAAGCCGGATGTGGTGTTGTATGAAGAAGCGCTGGACGAACACGTGTTGACGGAAAGCGTGCGGGCCATTGCGGAAGCAGACTTGCTGATTGTGGGCGGCACATCCCTGAATGTATATCCCGCTGCGGGGTTGCTGCGCTATTATACCGGACGTGAATTGGTAGTTATCAATAAGACCCCTACCCCGGCAGACAAACATGCAAGTCTTATTTTGACCGGGGCCATTGGCGAATTTTTCGCATAAGTACCCGCATGCGGACAGAAGGGGAATATCCCGTCTGCAAAAAAGCATCTCGCGCTATAAGGATACATAGCACGAAGAAAAGAAGGATCTGGGCGGCAGGAAATGCTGCCCAAATACCATTTACCCCAAACCATATGGGCAAAAGGTATAAAAACAGCGGGCTTGCGGCCAATGGGTCGGCGAAGATCAGCAGTGTGCTTTCCCGCTGGCGCCCACCGGCGTAAAAATAAGAGGAGAACAGACGCACCATACCCCAGAAGGGAAGCGCAGCGGCGGCGCAAAGCAGGCTGGGCACGCTTCCCTTTGCTGTTTCGCCCGAAGCGCCAAACACAAAGGGAAGCTGATGACGAAGCAGCACGATGGCAAGGCATAAAACAGCACAAGTAGCCAGCATCAGGCACAGGCCTTTTTTCAAAATCTTTTTTCGGGCAGCGGTGTCGTGTGCACCGCAGCAATAACTCACCAGTGGTTGCATGCCTTCACCGATGCCACTCAAAAGCGGTTGTACGCTGCCCAGCACATAGCTGAGAATGGCATAAGTTGCAACAGCGCTTGCTCCGCCGTAACGGATACACTGCCAGTTGTTCAGCATGATGAGAATATTCAGCGACATCGAAAGCCCAAATGGGGAAATGCCCACTTTCAACAACTTGGCAGCAATAGGTACATCCAGCGTAAGTTGATTCATGCGCAAACGCAGGGTGCCACTGAAACGCATGCAGCCCAGTGCAGTGACAGCGCTGGCTGCCTGCGCAATAAGAGTGGCGGCTGCTGCGCCTGCCATACCATACGGGTGGTACATAATCAGAAACCAGTCCAAAAAAATGTTCAGCACAAGGCCCTGTATCATTACGCACATGGCGGCCATATTGTTGCCGGCTGCGCGCAACAATGGGTTCAGCCCACTGTTGAACACCTGTGCCGTGCAAAACAGACAAACTAAACGCAGGTAATCCACGCTGGGCTGCCACAATTCCCCTGACGCACCCAGTGCATGCAGCGCATACGGGTATCCCAGTGAAAGCCCCACGGTGAGCACTGCGCTTGCCAGAGCAAGGCACACCAGCGTGGTGCCTCGCACACGCATTGCCCGCGGTATGTCATGTGCACCCAGCGCAGTTGCCATCACCACACTGCCGCCGGTGCCGATGCCCAGCCCGATGGCTGTGATGACGGCGGCAATGGGCCAAAGTAAATTGATGGAGGCAAGGCCGATATCGCCGATGCTCTGGCCAATGAAGAAACCGTCTACAATGATGAAAAAGCCCGTCAGAAGCTGGGAGGCCATGGCGGGCAGAACGTAATGAAAAAATTTGGTTTCCGGATGTTCCATTGCGGAATGCATGTAAACAGGCTCCTTTTCTGGTTTTGCTCAGCTTGTATGCGCCTGTCAAAGGGGGCTATCCAAGCTTTTGTCATCAATGCCCAGGGTGGGCAACCCGTTCAGGCCGGCATGCGCAATGTGCCCGGCCTGAAATTCATAATAGCCCTGGGCGGCCACCATGGCGGCATTGTCACCACACAGGGAAAGTTCCGGCAAGAATACCTGTGCGCCCAGAGATTTAGCCCCTTCTTCCACTTTGCTGCGCAGCACTTTGTTGGCACCTACGCCGCCTGCAATGCAAATGCGTGTTGCACCCGTATCGCGTGCGGCAGCAAGCAGCTTTTCGCAAAGGATCTCGGTAATGCGATACTGAAAACTTGCCGCCATGCCGGGTATATCCACTTCTTCACCGGCTTGTTTTGCGTGATTTACCGCATTCAGAACCGCCGTTTTCAGCCCGGAAAAGCTGACATTATACGGGCCGTCCACATGCGGTGTGGGCAGTCGATATGCCGTTTTGCTGCCACCCTGTGCGGCCTTTGCCACTGCAGGGCCACCCGGATAACCCAGCCCCAGCGTGCGGGCTACTTTATCAAAGGCTTCACCGGCGGCATCATCCACTGTGCGGCCCAGAACATGAAACTGTGTATAACTTGCCACTTGGACGATGTGGCTGTGCCCACCCGAGGCCACAAGGCACAGAAAAGGCGGCTCCAACTGAGGGTGTGTCAGATACAATGCTGCAATGTGCCCGCGCAGGTGGTGTACAGGAACGAGCGCCTTTTGCGAAGCAAATGCAAGGCTTTTCGCAAAGTTTACACCCACCAGCAGCGCCCCGATCAGCCCGGGCGCAAAGGTGACAGCCACCGCATCCAGCTGGTTGGCACAAAGCCCTGCCTCATCAAGCGCACGGCGTGTTACCTGAGAAATATGTTCGATATGACGGCGTGAAGCAATTTCCGGTACCACACCACCATACAGGTTTTGTTCAGCCGCACTGGTGGCAATGCAGCTGGAGAGGATATGACGCCCGTCCTCCACTACGGCGGCGCAGGTGTCATCGCAACTTGTTTCAATGCCAAGAATTTTCATGGATAAAGGTTCCTTCCGTTGAGATAAGGGCATCAGCCCTGCTGCGGCACGATACCGTCGGTATCCACAGCATAATGGCGATAATCGTCACCATCCACATAAACGGGTAATGTGTCAAGATGTTCCAAAAAAGGCGAAGGGTCGAACCAGAACGCTTCACTGCGAAACACATATACGCGCCCGTCGGCGGGGTTCACAGCCTGGCAGCGAACAACAAACGGGTAACATCCGTTTACAGAGACATGGGTATCCCAGTCGATGGAAATGATCTGTGCTTCAATGCGCTGGCCTTGTTCCAGCAAATGTGCCCGGCGTGCCCGGCTGTGCGCACGCTTCCATAGCATGCCTGCCCCCACACAGAAGAACAACACGCCGAACAGGCAAAACATCAACATGGGCATCAGCCCGGTGAGAATGGTAACACATATACCCAGAATGATGAATACACTTCCAAAAATGGAAAACAGGATACCAATCCATTTCAGCGCGCGATCCATAACATCAACCTTTCTTTGCGGGAGTATTCCACCGCACAGAGCACTGCGTGCAAATGCTTAAAGTTTCATTTTCATCAAAATGGCATCATCTAACGGATTTGTATAAAAACGCTTTCTTATTCCAATTTGTATAAAGCCTAACGAATCATATAGGGCGCGAGCGGGCTGGTTTTGCGTGCGAACTTCCAGAAATACGCAGGTAACCGCTTGTGTGCGCAACACGTCAAATGCGGCACAAAGAAGTTTGCGTGCCACCCCGTGCCGGCGCATCGAGGCATCCACGCTTAATGCATCCAGGTTGGCCTCGTCTGCCACACAGGTGAATGCAGCAAACCCGCATACGCCGCGTGGCCCTTCCGCTACAAAGCAGCGTGAAACGGGCATGTCGGCATATTGCCGGATGGCCTCCTCGCTCCAGCCGTCTGTTACAGCGGCCTCGATGGATGCGGCCTGTGAAAAATCGCCAGGCCGAAGCGGGCGTATTTGATATATGTGATCCATCAGCCTTTTGCCTCATACCATGTCTGCCCGCAGTTTACATCTGCAGAAAGAGGCACGGCGAAATTAGCTGCGCTGCGCATCTCCTGGGCAAGGATGGCGGCAGCCTTTTCCTTTTCTTCCGCCGGACACTCTACGATCAACTCGTCATGCACCTGCAAAATCAGCCTGGCACGCAGGCCTTCCGCCGCAAGACGACGATACACGCGAACCATGGCAAGCTTGATCACATCTGCGGCTGTGCCCTGGATAGGTGTGTTCATGGCCATGCGCTCGCCCTGTGCGCGAATATTGAAATTGGCGGCATTCAGTTCCGGCAGGGGCCGGCGGCGGCCGTACAGCGTGGAGACATAGCCGTTTGCCCGTCCGTCGGAAATAGTTTTTTCCATAAAATCTTTCACTTTCGGATAGGCCCCCAGATAGGCGTCAATAAATTCCTGTGCTTCTTTTACGGAAATGCCGAGATCTTTGCTGAGGCTGAAGGCGCCTTTTCCATACATGATGCCAAAATTGATAGCCTTTGCGGAGGAACGCATCTGCCCGGTTACCATCTCATCGGGCACGCCATACATTTTGGCGGCTGTGGCACGGTGGATATCCGCCCCGTGCAAAAATGCCTGTTGAAGAGCTTCGTCGCCGGAGAGATGTGCCAAAACACGCAGTTCGATTTGGCTGTAATCGGCATCCAGCAGCACGCTGCCCTGCGGGGCAATGAAATACTTGCGGAACCGGCTGCCAAGTTCGGTGCGCGTTTCCGTTTGGTTAAAAGTGGAATGAATGCGCCCGTCCGGGCCAATCACCTTCAAAAGCCCTTCCACATAGGTGGAATTGAGCTTCTGATAGGTGCGGTACAGCAGAATATGGTCAATTACCGGGCTGTATTCCCGCAGGCTTTCCAGCGTTTCCGCATTGGTGGAATAACCGCTTTTTGTCTTTTTTCGGGTGGGCAGGCCCAGGTCTTCAAACAGGGCCTTGCCGAGCTGTTTTGGGCTGTTTACATTGAATTCATATCCCACAACATCATAAATGGCCGCAAGTTGTGCATCCAGCGCAGCGCTCAGCTCTTTGCCAAAGGATTCGATACCGGCTTTGTCTACCAGGATACCACGATACTCCATGTCTGCCAGCACACAGGTCAGCGGAAGTTCTATATCAGATAAAAGCGGGGTTAGCCCTTCTTCTTTGCAAACTTCGGCCAACTTGTCGAACAACGCAGACAATACGCCGGCCTCGGCATATTCGCAGCTGAACGAAGGGTGAATGCCATACTGGCCTGCCAGATGCTGCACGTCATAACCGCTGGCAGAGGGGTTTAAAAGATAGGCGGCCAGTTTTGCATCAAAGTTGACCGCCTGAGCGGAACAACCTGCTTCCAGTGCGGCGCGGAGCATGGGTTTGGCGTCAAAGCAGCGCTTTTCACAGGCCGGGTCTTTCATTAAAGCGATGAATTCCGGCGAGCGAATTTGTGAAACGTAAACAGAATCCCCTTCCACCACCAGCATGACATCGCCCACGGCACACACGTCTACTTGTGTGGCACCAAGAGTTGCTGGCAGGCAAACGGGCTGCACGCGGGCAAGAGGTGCCTGCTGCTGCGCAGGTGCATGCAGCGCCAGCTTTTCCAGTGTGGCAAACATCTCCAGGCTGTTCAGCAGATCGATGGCGGCAGTGGTGTCCGGATCGTCTTTCTGATATGCGCCACGCTGTGTGGGCACGGGTGCGGTGCGGCAAATCTCGGCCAGTTTACGGCTCATTTCCGCCTGCTGCCTGCCGCGCTCCAACTTGTCACGCACGCCTTTTCGGATGCTTTCGCTGGCAAGATTGGCATATACGCCTTCCAGGCTTTGAAATTGCCCGACCAAGGCAAGCGCTGTTTTTTCACCTATACCGGCTACACCGGGAATATTATCTGAAGTGTCGCCCATTAAGCTTTTTACATCGATTAACTGATGTGGCGTTACGCCATATTTTTCCACCACGGCAGCTTCGTCCATTTCCACAGTAACGCTTTTTCCCATGGAAGTGCCGGCAAGCAGTACCTTTGTATGTGGGCCCACCAGCTGCAAGCTGTCACGGTCCCCCGTAGCAATGACACATTCGTCATCACGTTCTTCACACGCGGCAGACAACGTGCCCAGAATGTCATCCGCCTCGTAGCCTTCGCATGTTACCATGCGGTAACCAAGGTTTGCTAAAAGTTGTTTCAGAACCGGCATTTGATCCGCCAACTCCTGCGGCATACCCTTGCGCTGTGCTTTGTAACCGTCATACATTTTATGGCGGAACGTGGGTGCTTTCAGATCGAAAGCCACGGCGACCTCATCCGGTTTTACATCGGCCTCCAGCTTTAACAGGATATTCATGAAGCCAACAAGTGCGTTGGTATAGCGGCCGTCTTTTGTCGTTAGCAACTTAATGCCGTAAAACGCCCGATTCACGATGCTGTTACCGTCCAATACAAGTAATTTCAAGCGGGGCCCTCCTATGGCTGTATCTAGTTTGATATGTGTCCTGTATAGAACTACGATAAAGGGAAAGTTTCACCTTATACAGTATACCATAAACCTTGCCTTTATGGTATACTAATAAGGTTATAAGGCGATGATTTCAAAGGGGTAGAAACACTTGCAAATGGTATCTCTGCGGCGCGGTGCCGCACTGGCACCCATGGCGGGGGCCACCGATAAGACGATGCGGCGCATTTCCGCTGAATACGGTGCAGTGTGCACAGTAAGCGAAATGGTAAGCGCCAAAGCCCTGACCATGGGGGACAAAAAAAGCCCCAGGCTGGTTTTGGGTGCGGGCGGGGACGCGCCATACGGTGTGCAGCTGTTCGGACATGAGCCGGACGTGATGGCAGAGGGGGCGCGGTTGCTTTTGGCATTACGTGCCCGCAGGCCTGATGCGGCACATTTTGATTTTATTGACATCAATATGGGGTGCCCTGCCCCCAAGATCACCGGACCGGGCGCGGGTTCCGCTCTTTTAAAAACACCTGTTCTTGCAGGGCGGGTGGCACGTGCCGTAGTGGACGCCGTGGCGGGGGAGGTGCCCGTGACAGTAAAACTGCGCATCGGCTGGGATGAGGCCACCATGACGGGAGCAGAAGTGGCGCGCCGGTGTGAAGAGGCAGGCGTGGCTATGCTGACAGTGCACGGCCGAACAAGGCAGGAAATGTATAATCCGGGCATCCATGCAGAAGAAATTGCCCATGTGAAAACTTCGGTCAGCATCCCGGTGTGGGCAAACGGCGATGTGGCAAGCGTGCAGAATGCGTTAGATCTGCTTCGCATGACGGGGTGTGATGGCGTGGCAGTGGGCCGCGGTGCTATGGGAAACCCCTGGCTGTTTGGGCAGATTCGTGCAGCGCTGGCCGGGGAAAAAGTGCCAGAAGCGCCAGGCCTTTGCGAGAGGCTGGCAGTGATGCGCCGCCACGTGTCGGAACTGTGTGAAGACAAGGGAGAATATATCGGTATGCGTGAGGCACGCAGCCATGCAGCGTGGTATCTGCACGGTTTGCGTGGAGCTGCTGCTTTGCGGCGAATGTGCTGTGGGATGGAGCATTTTGAAGATCTGGATGCCCTTATTGCCTGCGTGTGGCGGTATCAGCATGACGAAGCATAATTGCGATGCAAAAATCCGCCGCATCTGCGGCGGATTTAAAAGTGATATTATTCATGGCTCAGTTCATCTAACGTCCATGCATAGCAGGGAAGCATATGTTCCAGAAAATACTCAGCCTCCGGGCACTGCATGGCATGAAGGGCCTGTGTCTGTTGCGCTTTTGCGCCGGAGAACTCGTGATTGCCGGTGTTTTCCTCTTCTACGCATTTGATCAGTGCGGAAAGCCTGTCTGCTGCTTTTAAAAGCTGGCGCTCTTTTTCTGTCAGGGTACTGCCTGTCAGATAGCCGGAAAGATTTTTGCGTATTTCGGGCGGGGCCATAGTGGCCAGCTGCGCGGCGGCGTCACGCTCCAACGCTTTGTACGCGCGGCGCAGAGGTTCCGTCTTATATTTTACGGGGGTGGGCATGTCGCCTGTCAAAATTTCGCTGGCGTCGTGATACAGTGCTGCCACGCATACAGTTTCGCATCGAACGTCCGTGCCGTATATGGTGGTGGAAATCAACGCCAGTGTGTGTGCCAGCAACGCGGTGTCTGCCGTGTGCTCACACAGCGATTCCGTGCGGGAAGAACGCATCAATCCCCAGCGGGAGATGTATTTCATGCGCGCCAGCATGGCGCTGAACGGATAAAACTGCATGAGAAAGCCTCCATCTTGAACGTTGTCAGCGGGTATGCCTGCATGCTGTGTGCGGCCATGCCCTTATTATTCAGTATAACAGGAGAAACACACAATGAGTAGCCTGTCCAGGAAAAAATTTGGAGAGGGGTATTTGTTTACCTTTCTTGTATGTGTTGTTACGGCAGCTGCGCTGTATGCACCATTCCTTATCATCGATAAGGGCCTATTCCAGTATTGTGGGGATTTTAACAGCCAGCAGATCCCGTTTTATACGTATATGAACGGCTTTGTAAAAAGCGCCGAGGGCCAGTGGAGCTGGAATACGGATCTTGGCACTTCTGCAATCAACGGCTATTCATTTTATTTATTGGGCTCGCCATTTTTCTGGTTGAGCACGCTTTTACCGCAGAGCGCCGTGCCTTATGCCATGGTGCCTTTGCTTATTTTGAAGTTTGGCGTGTGTGGCCTTGCGGCATACACGTATCTTTACCGGTATGCCAAAACAAGGCAGGCGGCCGTGATTGCCAGTGTGCTGTATGCGTTTTCGGGTTTTACGGTGTACAACACCTTCTTTAATCATTTTCTGGATTGCATTGCCCTGTTCCCATTTTTGCTGTGGGCGCTGGATGAAGCTGTGCTGGAACACCGCAAGGCCGTGTTGCCTGTGCTGCTGGCTGTAAATCTGGTGAATAACTACTTCTTTTTCGCCGGGCAGGCTGTGTTTTTGATCATCTACTTTGTGTGGAAGGTAGTGCGAAGGGAATACCGGCTTCGCTTGGGAATGTTTTTTCGCCTTGCATTTGAAACGGTGCTGGGCTGCGCCATGGGGTGTGTGCTGCTGGTGCCGGCTATCGGCTTTCTGTTGGGAAACCCGCGAACGGTAGACCCATCCAGCGGGTTTGGTTTTTTGATCTATGGAAAATCTCAGCAGTATTTTGCCATTCTTACCTCACTGTTCCTTCCGCCTGATCCCACGTATCTGCCCAATATTTTTACGGATTGTGTGATCAAGCACACCAGCATGACGGCATACCTTCCCGTAGTAGGGGCTGCAGGTGTATTTGCTTATATGGGTGCGCGGAAAAGAAGTGCGAATACCGCTATTTTGTGGACGTGCCTTGTGATGGCGTTGGTGCCGGTGCTGAACTCCAGCTTTTATGCGCTGAATTCCAGCTATTATGCGCGCTGGTATTATATGCCCATCCTGATCATGTGCGCGGCCACCATGCACGCACTGGAGGATGCAGATATCGATCTGATGCGCGGTATCCGGCCTGTAGCAGTGATCACTGCGGTGTATTTGGTATTCGTATTTGTTCCAAAAGAAGAAGACGGTGTGTGGAGCTTTGGCGTGGTGCAGGAACCAGCGCAATTCTGGCTGATCTGGTTGACGGCAGTACTGGGCATCCTTTTGTTTTTTGGCGTGGTGCGGTATTATCGTTTTACACCGAAATTTTACGCCGCGCTGCTGGCAGTGATTGTGCCGTTCAGCGTATTTTATTCCGTGTGCCATATTGGTATGGGCAAGTTTCCACAGTGGGAAAATGACGCCGATTACCGTCAGCAGATGTTTGAAGCTGCCCCTAACATCGAGTGGCCGGAGGACGATTTTTACCGGGTGGATTCCTACGAATGTTACGACAACCTCACGCTGATGATGGAAAAGCCCTGCCTGCGCTTTTTCAACAGCACGGTAACGCCATCTATCATGGAGTTTTATCCTCTTGTTGGTGTAAAACGAGATGTGTCTTCCAAGCCGGAGCAGGATTTATATGCGTTGCGCGGGTTATTGGGTGTGCGATATATCATGATGCCGCTGGATAAAACGGAAGCTTTTGAAGAGGAGTGCGGCCAGTGGGGCTACACGTACGCTTTTTCGGACGACACCTTTGCGTTCTATAAAAACGAAAATGCCCTTCCCATGGGGTTTGCCTATGATTCCTATGTCACCATGGAAGAACTGGAGGAAGTGGAGGAATCCAAGCGAAGCAACGTGCTGGTGCGTGCTGTGGCGCTGACGGATGAGCAGGTGCAGAAATATGGTGACCTGATGCGGCATCTGACAGAGGAAGAACGCACGGATAATTCTTATAAACAGTATACACAGGATGTGGTGGCACGCCGCAACATGGGTGTAACAACATTTGAGGCTGATGCAGATGGCTTTACTGCCAGCATTTCTCTGGAAAACAGCAGCCTTGTATTTTTCAGTGTGCCGTGGGATGAAGGCTGGACGGCAACCGTGAACGGCCAACCCGTACAGGTGGAAAAGGTGTCGGGCGGCATGTGCGCTGTGGTGTGCCCACAGGGAGAGAGTACGGTGCAGTTCCACTACGAGACGCCGGGCTTTGCGCTGGGTGCGGCTATCAGCCTTTCAGCTTGTGCCGTATGGGCCTTATATGCAGGAACAGCGGTATTTTTACGCCGTAGAAAAAACAGGGAGAAACAACAATGGCAGAATATTCTGAAACCGTGAATACGGCCGAATCGGAGAATACGGCGCAGCTTGCCCGCCGTATTGCCCATAAACTTGGCCTGTCTGCGCCGCATGTGCAGGCGGCCGTGCGCCTGATCGATGAAGGGAATACCATTCCGTTCATTGCGCGATATCGAAAAGAGGCCACCGGAAGCATGGACGATCAGAAACTGCGCGAGGTGGCAGACGAACTTTGTTATCTGCGCAAACTGGAAGCACAGAAGGAAATGGTGCGTACGTCCATAGAAGGGCAGGGCATGTTGACGCCGGAATTGGCCGAAAGGCTTGCCGGGGCCGAAACACTTGCCGAAGTGGAGGACCTTTACCGCCCCTACCGCCCAAAGAGAAAAACACGCGCCAGCGTGGCAAAGGCCAAAGGGCTGGAGCCTTTGGCACTGCGTTTACTGCAGCAGAATGTCAAGGATGAGCCTCTGGCCCTGGCCGCACAGTATCTGGGTGAGGAAGTGCCGGATGCACAGACAGCGTTATCGGGTGCACGCGATATCATTGCCGAGACCATCAGCGACGACGCAGATACGCGTGCAGCCTTACGAAAGCAATATCTCGCCGGGGGTATGCTGGTTTCTAAGGCCGCGAAGGAAGACGCCACCAGTGTGTATGAAAAATATTATTCCTTCAAAGAACCTGTAAAAAAGGCGGCAGGTCACCGCGTTTTGGCGGTGGACCGAGGAGAACGCGAAGGCTTTTTAAAAGTGAGCATTGAAGTGGATGAAGATGCGGCCATCGCCCTTATATGCAGGCACTTTTTGAAGAATAATAGTGCAGCGGCAGGCGAAGTGCGTGATGCTGCGCAGGACGCTTATGCGCGCCTTGTGCACCCCAGCCTGGAGCGGGAGATGCGCGCTATGCTGACGGCGCAGGCGTGTGAAGGTGCCATCAAGGTGTTCTCGAAAAATTTAGAACAGCTTTTGCTTGCCCCGCCAATCAAAGGTAAAGTGGCTCTTGGGCTGGACCCTGGCTATCGGATGGGGTGTAAAACTGCCGTGGTGGATGCCACCGGGAAGGTGCTGGACACCGCTGTGTTGTACCCGCTTCCGGAGTTTAAGCGTGTGGAGCAGGCAAAGCAGAAACTGAAACAATTGATTGAAACACATCATGTGGAAGTGATTGCCATAGGCAATGGAACTGCGAGCCGTGAAACGGAGCTGTTCGCGGCCGAAGTGCTGCGGGAACTCAAACGCCCCGTGGGATATATGGTGGTGAGCGAGGCGGGCGCCAGTGTGTACTCTGCCTCCAAACTGGCAGCGCAGGAGTTTCCGCAATATGATGTGAACCTGCGCAGTGCCATTTCCATTGCACGCCGCTTGCAGGACCCTCTGGCTGAATTGGTGAAAATAGACCCCAAGGCCGTGGGAGTAGGGCAATACCAGCATGATATGCCTGCCGCCCGGCTCTCCGAGGCGCTGGACGGCGTGGTAGAACACTGTGTAAACAGTGTGGGAGTGGACTTGAACACCGCCTCTGCGCCGCTTTTACAGCGGGTAGCCGGTGTCAGCCCCGCTGTGGCTAAGAACATTGTGGCTTGGCGGGAAGAGCACGGTGCGTTTCATGCGCGCAAAGAACTGCTCTGTGTGGCAAAGCTTGGGCCTAAGGCCTATCAGCAATGCGCAGGCTTTTTGCGTGTGCCCGACGCGGAGAATCTGCTGGACGCCAGTGCGGTGCACCCGGAAAGTTATGATGCAGCGCTGCTTGTGTTAAAGGCCTGTGGTTTTTCAACGCAGGATATCGGCACACCGGCCATGGCGCAGCTGCCGGAAAAGGCAAAGGTGATTGGATTGGAAGAATTGGCACGGCGCGCGGGCGTTGGAGTACCCACCTTACAGGATATTATGGCGGAACTGCAAAAGCCCGGGCGAGATATGCGTGAAGAGTTGCCTCCGCCTTTATTGCGTACAGATGTGATGAAACTGGAAGACCTTCGCCCTGGTATGCAGCTGACGGGAACGGTGCGCAATGTAATTGATTTTGGCGCATTTGTAGATCTGGGCGTACATCAGGATGGCCTGGTTCATATCAGCCAGATCTCAAACCGTTATATTCGTCACCCAAGTGAGGTGCTGAAGGTGGGGGATGTTGTGACGGTATGGGTGTTGAGTGTAGATGCCGCTAAAAAGCGGATCGCCCTTACCATGAAGCAACCGAAAGAAGAACGGCCGGACGGCCGGAACGACGGATAAAGCCCCGGGTGGTGCCGTGCACCGCCCTTGCGTGGGGCGGAACAGAAAGTGAGGTAAACTTTGAAAGCGGCGCTGAAGGGGAAATTTGTTCAGGAAAAATCGTTTTACTGGAACCTGCTTGCCATTGCAGGGCCCATGGCGTTTCAATATGCCATCAGCTTTGGTGTGACGCTGATGGATAGTGTAATGCTGGGGAGCCTTGGCGATGTGGCTATTTCCGGTGCCAACCTTGGCAATCAG
>CAMBHV010000008.1 GCA_945867255.1 uncultured Clostridia bacterium | reverse complement strand
CCTTGATCTCGTCAAGGATGGCAGTGATCTTCTCAGAAGCCATGATAATACCTCCAATTTGGTTTTTTGTTTCATTTCATACAGGTTGCAACACTCAGGCAGCAGGCTCTTCCTGCTTATCCACATAGGCCTGCATAGCAACAGCAAGGCCGCTGAGTGTGCTGGTGAGCGCGCCGGCAAACATGGACAGCATGCCCTTGTAATCCGGCAGTTTGGCAATGGCTGTAAGTTCGTCCTGGGTAAGGACCTTACCTTCCATATAGCCGCTCTTCAAAGAGAACTTGCCCTTGGAAGCTTCTGCAAACTTGTTCAGGATGCGGGCAGCCGCCGTGGGATCCTCCTTAGAGACAGCCAGCGCCGTGGAACCCTTCAACGCCTCGGCCAAATCAGCCAGGCCGGTTTCCTTAACGGCCAGACGCAGCATCGTGTTTTTCACCACGAAATACTCCACGCCTGCTTCGCGCAGCTCCTTGCGCAGCTTGGTGTCATCGGCAACATTGATGCCCTTATAATCCACCACAACGCCGGCCACGGAGGCCTCCATTTTCTCACGCAGGGAAGCAACGAATGCTTCTTTTTCCTTCAGGATCTTTTCACTCGGCAAAGTATTTCACCTCGTTTCCAACTTGAAATTTCCATCTCAAAGACAGAAAGGGTGCAAAAAGGCCTCTTTCTCCCGCGAGAAAGAGGCCAAAAATACAAAGCATTTTTGCACGTTTCTCGGCAGGCGGGATATCCCATTATGCCTTTCGGCACCTGCTGTCTTTAAAACAGCTTTTAAAGTATAGCACAGTTTTTTTTAACTGTCAATGCCAATACACAATTTTACGTACTTAAAGTTTCTTGGCACACCAGTTTGCACACGCAGACAAGGTGCAAGCGCAGGGCAGCCAACACGGGATATGCAACTCGGATACTTTGTGCCACCCCACGCTTTTGCCACAAAACAAAAAGGCCGGAGAATTCCGGCCTTTTCATATCAAATGCTGTATGGCATTAGCCGCCGAACTTAGCGCTGTTCAGCTTAATGCCAGGGCCCATCGTAGAGGCAACAGTTGCGCTCTTGATGTACTGGCCTTTGGCAGCAGCCGGTTTCGCCTTCACAATAGCGTCCATCACCACACGCAGGTTCTCTTCCAGCTTTTCTGCGCCAAAAGAGGCCTTGCCGATGGGCACATGGATGATGTTGGCCTTGTCCAGACGATATTCGATCTTACCGGCTTTCGCCTCCGTCACAGCACGGCCCACATCGGGCGTTACCGTACCGGCCTTGGGGTTCGGCATCAAGCCGCGCGGGCCAAGGATTTTACCCAGACGGCCAACCAGGCCCATCATGTCGGGTGTGGTAACAAGCACGTCAAAGTCGATAAAACCTTCGTTCTGGATCTTCGCCACCAGGTCGGCATCGCCCACCATCATGGCACCGGCTTCTTCAGCCGCTTTGGCAGCGTCGCCCTTCGCGATAGCCACCACACGCACGTTTTTACCCGTGCCATTGGGCAGCACCACGGCGCCACGCACCTGCTGATCGGCGTGACGGCTGTCTACGCCCAGGCGAACGTGCAGTTCCACTGTTTCGTCAAATTTGGCTTTCGCCGTCTGGCAGCACAGGGCCAGGGCCTCGCTGCTGTCGTACAGTTTGGTACGGTCGACAAGCTTTTTGCTGTCGACATAATGTTTCCCTTGCTTCATAGTTTCCTCCTGTGGTATATCGGAATATTCCTCCCACTGATGGCAGGCCGTGATTAATCGGTAACCGTAACGCCCATGCTGCGGCAGGTGCCGGCGATCATGCTGACGGCGGCATCCAGGTTGGCTGCATTCAAATCGGGCATTTTGGTGTTGGCGATATCCTCCAGCTGTTTGCGCGTGATCGACGCAACTTTCGTCTTGTTGGGCACGCCGGAGCCGCTCTCAATGCCGATAGCCTTCTTGATCAGAACGGCCGCCGGCGGCGTCTTCGTAATAAAGCTGAAGGAACGGTCTGCATAAACTGTGATAACCACAGGAATCAGGTAACCGATGTCCTTTTGCGTGCGCTCGTTGAATTCCTTGGTGAACGACATGATGTTCACGCCGTGCTGGCCAAGCGCCGGGCCAACAGGGGGAGCCGGGGTAGCTTTACCGGCCGGAATCTGGAGTTTGATATACCCCACTACCTTCTGAGCCATTTTGTGCACCTCCAAAAATTGTGGTAAGTTGCGGGCCCTGCCGTGTGCAGAGGCCCTCCCACGAGCGGGCAACCACCCGCTCTATAAGAGCCGTGCGCCGAAGCGCGCGGTGCTTACCTGAAAAATAAATTAATCAAGCGGTTTGATCTGCGTAAATTCCAGCTCGGCAGGCGTTTCGCGCCCAAACATGGAAACTTTCACGCTGACCTTTTTCTGTTTTTCGTCGATTGCCTCGACGATGCCGATGAATCCTTCCAGCGGGCCGCCCATAATCTGTACGTTGTCGCCCACCTTGTAAGCCAGAGGGGCGCTGCGCACCTGCGCTTCCACGCCAAGCTTTTCCACTTCCTCATCCGAAAGAGGAATGGGCTTGGACGAAGGCCCTACAAAACCGGTCACACCGCGCGCGTTGCGCACGACATACCATGTTTCGTCTGTCATGACCATCTTCACCAGCACGTATCCCGGGAACAGTTTGGATTCCTTTTCCTTGCCGTCCGCATCTACCACGGTTTCCGTGGGCACGCGAACTTCCTGAATCAAATCCTGCAGGCGGCGGTTCTCCACGATGGTCTCCAAGTCCTGCCGCACCTTGTTCTCATATCCGGAATACGTATGTGCCACATACCAGTGCGGCTGTGTATCTCGATCCTGTGCCATGGTGTTTCCCCCGCTTTCCTTCGCTTCGAAACGCTTTTCCCGTTACAGTTCTGCCAGAAGTTCCAGCACCTTGCCCAGCCCAAGGCCGAACACAGCGTCCAGGATGAAGATCACTACAGCGCTGAGCAGCACAACCACCAGCACAACGATCGTGTTGTTGATGACCTGCTTTTTGCTCGGCCATACAACCTTCTTCATCTCACTTCTTGTGTCGCGGAAAAACTTTGCGATGTTTTTGAAAAAGCGTTTGACAGCGGCGAAAAAGCCCTTCTTTTTCTCAGTTTTTTCTGCCATGTTGCTGTTCCGCCTTTCTTACTTCGTCTCGCGGTGGAGCGTGTGCTTGCGGCAGAAGCGGCAATACTTCTTCATCTCGAGCCTGTCGGGGCTGTTTTTCTTGTTCTTCTTGGTGTTGTAGTTGCGCTGTTTGCACTCCGTGCAGGCGAGCGTGATCTTCACTCTCATGTTTCGGCACCTCCATTAATAGCCTCCCTCCTCTGCCGGCGGCGCTTTGCGAATCGGCCCCAGATGGCGCCTAAAAATGCGCACAAAAAATAAACCCGCAAAAGAGGTAGATACATCATATCACAATCAAACCCTGTGCGTCAAGCATTTTCCGGCTTTTCCGGCATAGATATTTTGCCGGGAGTCTCCTGTGCAATCTTTGCAATTTTAGCCCTGTATGCTATTATATATAAAGCAGAGTGCGGTATTGGCTTTTTGAGAGCCGGGTACCGCAAAAACGATGCGAAGGTGTGACGATATTGGCAAAGCAGACTATCGCCGTTTTATTTGGCGGTGTTTCCAGTGAACACGAAGTGTCCCGCATGAGCGCCACCAGCGTGTTGAACAATCTGGACACAGAAAAATTTCACGTGTTGGCTGTGGGTATCAAAAAAGACGGCAGCTGGCATCTGTATTCCGGCCCTGTAGAAGGGCTTTGTACCGGTGCGTGGGAAACTCACCCTGAAAACCTGCCGGTGGCTTTTTGCCCCGGCAGCGGCATGAAAGGCCTTGTGGTATTTGAAAACGGCCATGTGCATGAGATACCGGTAGATGTGGTGTTTCCTGTTTTGCACGGAAAAAACGGCGAAGACGGCACCGTACAGGGCCTGCT
The DNA here is from genome assembly GCA_945867255.1 of uncultured Clostridia bacterium. Taxonomy (GTDB): domain Bacteria; phylum Bacillota; class Clostridia; order Oscillospirales; family Ruminococcaceae; genus Ruthenibacterium. Next base: position 11,821 of record CAMBHV010000008.1, on the reverse strand, counting down.
GGAAATGGCAGGCATTCCGTATGTGGGTTGCGGTGTACTTGGCAGCGCGCTGTGCATGGACAAAGTGTGCGCCAATATGGTGATGGATGCCGCCGGCATCGCACGCTGCGAGTGGGATTACATGGAGGCCTGGCAACTGGATGACTTTGACGCCATTGAACGGCGCGTGGCCAAAAACCTTCATTACCCCATCTTTGTAAAACCCGCAAACGCAGGTTCCAGCGTGGGCATCTCGAAGGCAATGGATAAAACCGCTTTGCGCGCAGCGGTGCAGCTTGCGTTGCAGCACGACACGCGCGTGGTGTTTGAGCGATTTGTAGACGGCCAGGAAGTAGAATGTGCTGTAAGCGGAAATGAACAGGTAAAAGCCACGTTGCCGGGAGAAATTCTGGCCAGCGCAGAATTTTACACCTATGATGACAAATATATTTCCGGCACTTCTCGTGTACAGATCCCTGCACAGCTTTCTGACGAAACATTGGAACTGGTGCGCGAAACCGCTTGCAGGGCGTACCGCGCACTGTGTTGCCGTGGCCTCTCCCGTGTAGATTTCTTTGTGGAACGCGGCACCGGACGTGTACTGTTGAATGAGATCAACACCATGCCCGGCTTTACAGACATCAGCATGTATCCCAAGCTGAAAATGGCCGCCGGGCAAAGCTACGGGCAACTTCTGGAGGAGCTGATCGGTCTGGCCACGCTGGGCAGGGAGGGCTTTTCCCATGTGTGAAAACGCGGCGCGCCGTCCCATTGGCGTGTTTGATTCCGGCTTAGGCGGCCTTACGGCCGTGCGGGAACTGCGGCGCCTGTTGCCCTGTGAAGACATCGTGTATTTTGGCGACACCGGCCGTGTGCCTTACGGCACACGCAGCCCCAGCACAATCGTAGAATATGCCAAACAGGATATCGCCTTTCTGCTTTCCAAACGCGTGAAAGCTGTGATCGCCGCATGCGGTACCGTGTCCAGCACATTGCCGGCACATGTTTCAAGCAATTTGCCTGTTCCTTATATGGGCGTGGTGGAAAGTGCAGCCGAAGCTGCCGTTTTGGCCACTCACACGGGGCGCATCGGCGTAATTGGCACCCCTGCTACCGTTTCTTCCGGCAGCTATCCGGCCGCCATCCGAAAGCTTTCGCCCTCAGCCCGAATCACCGCAACAGCATGCCCGTTGTTTGTTCCGCTGGTGGAAAACGGATATTTTGATGAGCACAACCCTGTTACACGCCTTGTCGCGCAGGATTATTTAAAAGATGTGAAGGCCGCCGGGGTGGACACCCTGATTCTTGGCTGCACGCATTATCCGTTGATTGCCCCCATCATTTCCAGTGTGATGGGCCCGGACGTAACCCTGATCGATGTAGGGCGCGCCGCAGCGCAAAGGGCCCGCCGTATGTTGGAACGTGCCGGCCTTTTGGGGCCAGAGGGCCGCGGCAGTGTGGAATACTATGTCAGCGACAGCACAGAGCAGTTTGACAGGTTGGCACACATCTTTCTTGGGGAATACGCCGGCGGAAGCGTACAACGCATCGAAATCGATTCTTACACATTGACATTGGCGGCCCCATGAACGGGGCCACCGCGAAAAGGGGGCGAACGTGCATGAAGGAAGATTATCTGATCACAATACACGGCATGATGGAGCAGAACGGAGCCAACGACAGCGTAAAACTGATGACGCGCGGCAGTTTTGTCAAGCGCGGAGGCAGCTTTTTTATCACATATAAAGAAACACAGGCCACCGGCTACGATGGCTGCATCACCACAGTTAAGGTGGAGGGGAACGATAAGGTCAGCATGCTTCGCTTTGGCCCCGCACCCAGCCAATTGGTGATTGAACGCGGTAAGCGCCATGTTTGTCATTACGAAACAGGGCAAGGCGCATTGAGCCTTGGCGTGGCTGCGGATGAAATCCACAGCCACCTTTCGGAAAAAGGTGGCCGCGTACGGTTTTCATATATGTTGGATGTAGACGATGCAAGTGTGAGCCGAAACGTGGTGGATATCACGGTAAAGCCCACAATGTAGCGGCTATTAGCGCGGGGCCGCACGGCCCCGCGCTTTATTGATACAATTTTTATCTGGGAGGGACAAGCTGTGTATCTGAAACTGACGTTCCATGGTGTGTCATTTTATGCCACACTGCTGGAGGACAAGGCCCCCATCATGTGCGCCGCTCTCAAGCAGGCGTGCCCGTTTGAGGCGCCGCTCACCTATGCCAAAATATGCGATAACGAGATCGTATTCCAGGCACCGGTGGCAAAATACGTAGTAGAAAACCCCGTATATTCCGTAAAAGGGCACATTGCCTATTACGGGCCTAAGCATTCTGTTTGCATTTGGTTCGGGGATACTCCAAGCCTTGGAGAATGCGACCTGTTCGCGCTGCTGGCAGATGAAGATATCCCCCGTTTTGCTCAGGAAGCGCAGAAAGTATGGAACACCCGCGGCGAAATGATCCATGTGGAGCTGTGTGAGGAGGTGGGCGCATGACACGCAAAGAATTTATCGAAATGCTAAACGGCCTGAGCGAGGAAGTTCGCCTGCATGAAACGCAGGACATCCGCCGCGCTAAGCAGCGCAACCGGGGCGCACACAAAAACTTCGGCGCTTTGATGTTTGCTTTTCTTGACATGGAGGCGGCTAATCCGGATCTTTACCGCCTGATCTGTATGGCACAGCGCCAGGAAGGAGACCTTGCCACATTGAAGGCTGTTGCCGACGGCATTCTGAGCTGGAACGAGGGCGGATTCTCCGGAAGCTACGACATGTTTGACAGCGCTAAGCTGATGGGCCAGGCGCGCACTTTTCTTGCCGAATGCAATACCACGGAAGAATTCTGCGCCCTGATACAGGCCGTACATCGCTATCTGATTGGGCTGAATTTTCAGTTGGATATCGCTATCCCCTGGGCAGAGCTCAGCCGCACATATCACGAGGTCACAAGTTCTGCACAGGAAGAGTAAGTGATGCCGGCCGAAGCAGCTGCCGAGAAGGCTACTATATGGATATTAACATCGGGGCCTCTTTTCCGGCCCCTGCAGATACCCCTTCATATGGAGCACATTTGTAATATCCACGTTGCTTTGTCCGCTATCTGTTAGCAATCTTCCATTTATAAATATCCAAACAAAAAAGAGCGGGGCCATACAGAGCCCCGCTCTTTTTTTCATATCAGCCAATCACCATGTGGTTTAGATGTGGTTTAGCCAAACGTTTCTCCGTTGATGTGCCGTGCTATTTTTCATCGAATCCCTCCGGTGGCACGCTGCGGCTCAACAGGCCGGAAACATAACTTCTGTCGCCAAGTACAGCCGCAAGCTGAACTTTATCCAGCACACCCTCCCAATAAGCTGCTGCCGCTTTCTGATATTGGCTTGCCAGTTCCTGCGCCTCGGCAAGCAGCACCTGCGGGCCCTTTTGCTGCCGGACATGAGTAAACGGATTTTCCCACTCCTCGGGGAACCCCCCGTCAGGCGCCTTTGCCGGCGTCACATGGCTCATACCCCAACCGGGCTTTCTCATCAGCGCCTGCACAACACGAATCACAAAGCGCTTGCCCGATCCCGCGCAGAACATACCATGTAGCCAGGTGAAATCGTGAAATGAGTCCGCCAAGGCCTCACGCGAGACCTCCATATCATACACTTCCAAAATACATGCATGCAGCAGCTCTGCAATTTCGGCCAGCGCATTGGGGGAAAGCGCAGGGGCTGCATCCTGCACGGGCACAGCACGTCCCAGCCCATCCTGCTCGTGCAGGTCGCTGTCCAGCGCCACCTCACAAAATCCATGCCCGTACGGCCCGGCAAACGGGCCGTTTTCGGCACACATGGCCTCCACATAAGGGTGCAGCGTGGAATCCGCGGCATAATGGCTTAAAAATCCCAGCACATAACTGCGCTGCGCTTCGCTCCATGCACGAAACACCATGGCGCGCAAAAAATGCCCTGTCTGCTCTTCATGCATGCGTTCTCCCAGTGCGGCAAGATCATATGGGCGCTTTTTCGCACTTTGCAGCACATGATACGCAAACAGCGAGTCCGGCCCGTTCGCCCCCATTTCATAGGCGGCTGTGTCTGCTGCACACACACCGCTTTGCTTTTGTGTAAGGCGTGCAGTTCGAATATGAGTATATGCTTCCGGCATCAATCAGCCCTTCTTTTTACGATATTTCGGCAGCACAAAGAAATACAACCCGCCACCAATAAAGAAAATAAGCAGCACGCTTAAAATTCCCCAGGGGGCAGCATCCATATTTACCTGTGCCAAAAGGGCCTCGCTTGCCGTTGCACGCGTTTCGCCCGCGTTTTTCAGCATCACATCCGCAGCCAGCGCGCTGGAAAGGCCCACAAGTGCAGGGCCCATAATCGCGGAGAACTTGCCGAAGATATCGTAAAAGCCGAAAAACTCACCCGTACGCTTTTTATCCGGGATCAATTTGCCAAACATGCTGCGGCTCAGCGCCTGGATGCCACCCTGACTGGTAGCCACCATCACAGCCATCACCCAGAACTGCCACACTTCCCGCAAGAAGAAGCCGAACACCGTAACGCCCATATAGATGCAGATACCCACGCCCACCATCACGCGTGCGCCAAAACGTTCACTTGCCTTGATATATAACAGGCAGAAGGGCAATCCCAGCACCTGCACCAGCAAAAGTGCCAAAAGCATGCTGGTGGAATCCAGCCCAAGAGTATCCCCATAACTTGTGGACATATGGATGATTGTGTTTACGCCGTCGATATAGAAAAAATAGGCAATCAGGAACACGAACATTTCCTTATAGTGAAAGATTTCTTTCACTGTGGCCCACAGGCCTTTCAATGCCTTGCCTACGGCACCCTTTTCGCGCTCCACATAGCTTGTTTGCTCCACATTTTTCAAAAGCGGGAAGCTGAACACAAACCACCACACTGCCGTAAGGCCGAAAGCAAATGACAAGCAGAACAGCATGGCGTCGCTTCCGAGAATAAGGTTCATCACAAGGAAAGCCAACAGCGGAATGGTAGACCCACCGATATACCCGAGGCCATAGCCCATGGTGGATACTTTATCCATGCGTTCTTCCGTTGTTACGTCATTTAAAAAGCTGTCGTAGTACAAGTTGGCGCCCGCAAACCCAATCGTAGACAAAATGTACAGCACCAACACCGCCATGCCCACTTGCTCTGCCACACCAGGGGCCATGAAGTCCATTTGTGGCGTAACAGCAAGGCCCACGCAGCTTACCACGCCCACCAGCATAAAGATGGTAAACAGTTTTTTTCGCATTCCCTTAAAATCGCCAAACACGCCCAAAACCGGGGCAAGCAACGCCACAATAGCCATGGCTGCACTTGTGGCATACCCCCAGGTCGTCATGCCGGAAGCCGCATCCGACATGTATCCCGCCACCGTGTTATAAAAAATCGGCAGAATGGTTACAACGATCACCGAATGGGCACTGTTGGCCCAATCGTACATCATCCAGCTTTTCTCTTGCTTTGTAAAATTTTTCAGCATCTCCCGCACACTTCCTTCCAGGTGCACCTTACCGCACCGCGGCGTTCCTGCACTCGTACCTGTTTATGCTTAGTTTACCATGGAACCCGCTAAACCACAAGCGCAGTGCCGTATATTCTGTGCAAAGAGCATGTAAACCACAGCCCGAGCGGGCCGCAGGAGACGATTCGGTTTATCTGTTGCTTTTTCACAAAACGCGGCGTCTTCCTTTGGACTTTTCACGAATAGAAATGCAACTGCAACATGCTTTATAATGTTAATACCGTTTATTAAACATCATGTTTTGAGAAAAGAGTGCAGCACAAACGGATCTGTTTTGTGCTGCACTTTTATTTTTTGCAAGGAGAACATCATATGAAAAAAGCGGTTCGGCGTATTCTGGGGGCACTTGGCATATTTGTATTGGCAACCGGTTTGGTAGCCGGTGGATACGTGGCATATATGCAGGCACATTATTATCGCATCGAAGATTACCTGGCCCTTACGGTAGAAGCACCCATATCAACTGAACTATGCACCGAAACGCCCTATACTGCCGTCAGCTATAACATTGGCTTCGGTGCATACGGGCCGGAGTATTCTTTTTTCATGGATACAGGCGCTCTGCTGGATGGCACCCCCACACAGGGACAATATGGCAAAGCCATCAGCCGTGACTCTGTTCTGTGCAACACCAGTGGCGCACTGCATACATTGTGTGAAATGGATGCTGATTTTTATCTTCTTCAGGAAGTGGATGAAAAGGCGGACCGCAGCTATCATGTCAACCAGCGTCTGATGGCCACACAGGCCTTGCCCGGTTACAGCAGGATCTGGGCAGAAAATTTTCACAGTGCTTATCTTGCTTACCCCCTGCATGACCCGCACGGCGCTGTGCTGGCCGGGCTTGCCAGCTTTTCCCGATACAAAGTAGACCAAGCTATCCGGCGCAGTTACCCTGTGGATGACAGCTTCTTCATAAAATTTACCGATTTGGATCGTTGTTTCACTCTGATGCGCCTTCCTGTAAAGGAGCAGGCAGCTCAGCTCGTGCTGATCAACAGCCATATGTCTGCATATGATGAAGGCGGTGTGATACGCGCCCAGCAGCTGGAACTTTTGAACCAGGTGATCGAAGAAGAATATGAAAAGGGAAACTATGTGATCGTGGGAGGGGATTTCAACCACGCTCTATATGGCACCGGGCATGCTTTTGCATGCCGGCAGCAGTACCCTGCATGGGTTCAAGATATGGGAGATGAAGATCTTCCCGACCATTTTTCTTTTGTGCCCGCCGAAAACGGCATGCAGGTCCCTACCTGCCGTGGGGCAGACATTCCGTATCGGGATGGCGTAAACTATGTTACTGTTGTGGATGGTTTTCTGGTTTCCGACAACGTATGCGCCAAAGCCCTGAATGTGGACACACGATTTCTCTACAGTGATCACAACCCTGTATTGCTCACATTTACTCTTTGTGCCTGAATAAACCACAGGGGACGCACTGCCGTGCGCCCCCTGTTTTTGCAGCTTCTTTTCTTCAGGCCGTCTGGCTTTCCATCGCCTCCTCGCGTGCGGAAAGCTCGCCTTCCCATGCTTCCAGTTCGCCCTCTTTTGCAACCAGTTCCTCTTCCCGGATCGCCACTTCTTTCTCTCTGGCGGCCAGTTCTTCTTCTCTTGTCGCATCCGTTTGTTCTGCTTGCCAGCGTTCTGCCTCATCCGGCGTCATATAACAGCCAGCCTGTTCCACCCACTGTTGTACCGTCACAAACGAGTCTAATTCCGTTACTGCCTTCTCATGCTCAAATGTGCCATGAATATTCAGGTTATACTGCGTCTGATTTGGGCCATCCGCAGATAGATAAATATCCGGGGTTTCTACGCCACAGGCCTTTATGGCCTGCACAACGGGCTGTGCGGACTGCAGAAACATTTGCACATCCTTAAACTCGCCGGCCAGTGTCACGCTTGCAACAGCATCCTGCCCCAGCTCAGAGAGAGATGCGGGCATTGCAATACGCTCCGGCCAGCTGAAACTGTAGTTCACGTATGTTTCTACATTCTTCACATTCGGATCTGCCGCAAGAGCAGTGCCCACCGCTTCTTCCCACTGATTTTCCATCTGCTCCATGTGGTAGATATTCTCCGGCGATACATACTCCGCCAGTTTCATTCCGGCCACACCGATAAAACCAGTCACCAAGAGGAAGAAACAAAGTATTACCGATAAAAAATCATACTTTAGCTTTGTATCACCCTTTGTAGCGGAAGCAATCAACAGTTCAACACCCAGCGCCACCAGCACCAGCGGTGCCAAACGGAACAAATACAGCATATTCCAACTTGGGCGAAACATGTTGATCACAAGCGCAATGCCCACTACAACAAGGCATAAGCCCATCGTAAATGTTCCTACCCGGCGCACCTTGCGCGGGGCTTGTGCCCCGCAATATGTGCTCTGCGGCTGCTGTGGTGCAGAGGCCTGTGCCGTCATCGGCTGCTGAACATTGCTTTCCTCATTCATGCTTGTTCTCCTCCTGTACATCATCCGCGCCACGGAACGCAACATAATCTTCTTCCTGTCCGGAAGCTTTTGTCTCCGTTCCTTTCATCAGGAACACGCCAAACCCAATCAACACCACCGCCACAATCGTAGTGGTAAGGCTGCTCAACAGCGTGCCCAGCCAGGTGAGGCCAAATGTATATACAAGCCCCCACAAAGCCGGGGCAATAAAGTTTGCATACAATGCGTATACGCCCACTGCGATCAGCGCGATCCCCAGCACGCGGTGGCGCTTTTCCACCAGACGTTTCCAGTTTCCACCGGCAAGGCTTTCCGGATCCACCAGCCAGGCATCCTCCGGTACGGCTTCGCCTGCGATCGCACGGCTGCGGATATTAAATGTATCAAAGAACGAATACATCCAGACCACAAGCGAGAAAAGCCCCAGCGGAGTCAGATTCAAAAGCACTCCTGCCATGATAATAAGCATAAACAGCACCAAAAGGGAAGTGCCTCGTTTCATATACCCCTGGTACATCTGACCCGCGCCGGGGCAAAATGCGAAGCAGAATGTGAGGAATCCGCTTTTTCGTTTCATCGTTGTTCTCTCCTTTACTGTTGTGCGCCCTTCTGGAACTGGGCGAAGAAATCTGAAATAGCCGTGCCAATCTGCTGGCTGGTCTCACTGACAAATTCATTCATACGAGAAGTGACCGTGCCAGCATAGGCTTTCGGCTCGGGCGGCGCAGAGGGCCTTGCCTGGTGCATGCCGCCCATGTTCTGAAACACCCCTGTGCCCCAGATGATCAACGCAAACACTGCGGCGGCCGCCGCAGTGGCATACCGGCTTGTAAATACACGCATGGTACGCCGACGGATACGCTGCCACACGCCTGCGGCAAGCGGTTCCGATGGTGCGGTAAGGTCCTCATTCTCCAAAAGGGCCGTGTACCTCAAGAGGCACTCGTCGCAGAAGCTCAGGTGTTCCGCTGCTTCCAGGCGGCCCATTTCATCCAGTTTCCCGTTTATCAGGGCCTGAAACCCTTCCTGCGTCAAATGGCCGTTTTCATGGAACAGTTCCATTCTGCATTCCCCTTTCTTTCCATTTTTGCTGTAATATGCGCCTTGCGCGAGCCAATTGCGTATGCACTGTCTTCACCGGGCGCCCCAGTTCCTGTGCAATTTGATCTGGCGGCTTTTCCTCCAGAAAATATGCCACGCTTACAAGGTGATATGGTTCTTTCAGTGCGCGAATATCCTGTTCGATACATGCGGCGCCGTCTTTTGTAAGCAGCTGTTGCTCTGGCCCCTGTGCCGGGTCTGCCCCGGCCAGCACCGGCAACTTTTCGTCTTCCTCTGCATGTACACGCCGATGATATGCGCTTTTCAGGTAATCTTTTGCTTTATTTGTCGCGATACGCGCCAACCACGGTTTATAGCTGCCGGGCGGGCAGTCGTCCCGATGCATCCATGCGGAAAGAAATGTTTCCTGGGCAAGGTCTTCAGCCAGCGCATCATCGCCCACAAACTGACGGCATATGGTATATACCAGCTTTTCATACTGCTGCATCAACGCTGTAAATTCCTGTTGCGTCAATTGTGTCGCGCCATGCGCTTGCCCCCTTTCCCACACGCCCCCGTGCGGGCGGGGGCGGTTATTCAGCGTGCGGGACATGGCAAAAAAAGGCGCTGCCTTTTCTGCAGGCGGCCCGCACTTTCCGCCCTGCACCTATGTAACGGCGCAAAGCATATACTTTCTTCAAGCCAGCGAAAAAATTATAAAAGCCGGGAAAAGGCGCAATTTCCTTTTCCCGGCTTTGTAGATGACATTTCAGTAAATAGCCATTACACCCAGCTGTGAAAGCGTTAACATGATAAGCCCTGCACTCACTACGCCAAGCATCACCGCCAACACACTAGGCCAGAATTTCAGATCCAGCAGGGTAGCCGCCAGCGAACCCGTCCACGCACCTGTACCGGGCAGCGGAATCGCCACAAACAAGAACAATCCCACGTATACACTGCGGCCCGCCTTTTGTTGCATTTTTGCGCCGGCTTTCATACCTTTTTCGTGAATCTTCGAAAAAACACGCCCAAAAATACCCGGCCAGGTGCAACACCAAAGCAATACCCGCTTTGCAAACAAAAGGATCACCGGCACCGGCAGCATATTCCCCACAATGGCAACCGCAAGCACCGGCAAAAGTGGCAACTGCTGGCCGACCACCCCAATAGGGATAGCCCCGCGCAGTTCCACAATAGGAATCATCGAAACAAAAAATACCCAGAAATATTTTCCAAACAAGCCTGCCATCACTCGGTAAGCCCCTTCCCTGTTTAAGTTCATGCACACGGTACGCCGCGTCAACACACAATGTTTTATTATGATACCTTATCTATGATTTATTTGCAAGGGGAAAGAAAAGGCACACCTTGTGCAAAGAATTGTGCTATACTGGGAAATGAAACGCTTCCCTTGAAGAAGGAGGAACCGAATTGAAACGTATATTCTGTATTGCAGCTGCCGCACTAGCTGTGTTTTTCTGTGCGGCCCCGGCACTGTGTGAAACCGAGCCTGTATCTGCCGATTATTCCATCGTCAGCTTTGAGGGTGATGCCATTTTACATGAAAACGCCGTGCTGGATGTCACAGAGACTATCGTCGTGAATTTTTCATCACCCAGCCACGGTATTTACCGTGCCTTGAACCTTGAGACTCTCCTGGAAAAAAACACCTCCGCGGGCACCGTGCAGATGCCTTATAAGGCAAAGGTGACCAATGTACAAGTGGATGGTGTACCTTTTGAAACATCCACGGACGATGGTGTGTTTTTCATTCGCATTGGAGATGAAGATTCCACCGTCACCGGAACGCAAACTTATACGCTGCATTACTCTTATGATTTTGGGGCAGACCGTGTGGCCGAATACGATGAGTTCCTGTATTCTCCCATCGGACCGAACTGGCAGGTGCCCATCCAGACAGCAAGTTGGCGGATCCAGTTCGAAAAACCCCTGCCGGAAAGTGCCGTACAGGCATTTTCCGTACAGGCCCAGCAGGATATCTCCGTAACGGTAAGCGCACAGGCAGCCAGCTTTGTATGTGGGCAACCCCTGCAGCCCGGGCAGGATATCATTCTCAACACGATCCTTCCGGAAGGATATTTTGTTGGCGCGCGTCAGGCGCCCTGGCTGATATCCGCGGTTGTGCTGGGGCTGGCAGCGCTTGTTGCGCTTGTGGCACTGGTATATGCACTTCTTTCGCAGCGTGCGCGTGTTGCGCCGCAGCTTTGCTCTGCTCCGCCTCAAGGGATCAGCGCGGCAGAGGTTGGCTATATTGTGGACAGCTGCGCAGATGACCGCGACCTGTTTGCGCTGGTATATGAGTTTGCCCGTCAAGGCCTTCTTACCATCGAGGCTGCGGGCAGCGAGAAAAAGCCAGAAATCATCCTGCACCAAAAGGCGCAAATTGCCGAGACCGCACCAGATTATCAGCGCACTTTTTTTCATGCGCTATTTTCTGACGGACCAGATTTTTCCTTTGCGCACGCAGATGAAAACTTCGCCCGGATGCTGGCCAAGGCAAAAGCCCAGCTGGCCCAGCATTTTGACGGCGAGAACCGCCTATTTGCATCCGGCACAGCATCCCTGTCGCTGGCTCTTCCCTTGCTGGCTTCTGCGCTGTTCTTGGCGGGCATGGTGCTGGCCGGTGGGCTTATTGTGAATGCAGGCATCGTTCTTGGGGCTGCCAGTGGTGTCTGCGCAATGCTCTGTACGCTGGTAGCGCACCGAAGCCTGTATCGTTGGCGCTTCGCCTCAGACGGCACACGCCT
>CAMBHV010000007.1 GCA_945867255.1 uncultured Clostridia bacterium | reverse complement strand
AGATTCCAAAACCTTGTCATCGGCTTCCAGAATGATATCCCCCACCGTGATATCCTGGCGCACGAGGTCGCTGTTGGGCGCCAACTCGGAGATATACAGCCCCTGTTCCGGCAGGCCGTTGGGCGGCCCGTTCACCGCGGTGAGTTCGATTACAGTGACCCCCAGCACACCTCTGTCTTTGACATAACCGTAGGCAATCAGGTTGTCAATTACCGGCTGCACCGTTCGGGTGGGAATGGCAAAGCACAGCCCTTCAAAAAATGCGCTGTTCATGCGGGCAGAATTGATCCCTATCACCTGGCCGAACCGGTTCACCAGCGCACCGCCGGAATTGCCCGGATTGATGGCCGCATCCGTCTGGAGCAGGGACATGGTTACGTCCTTGCCACCGATGGTAACCGTAACCTCTCTGTCCAGCCCGGAGATCACACCCTGTGTTACGGTGCCGTCGAACTGGCCGGCGGCGTTTCCGATAGCCACCACGCGTTCCCCCACCGCAATCGCGCCGGAATCTCCGAATTCGGCCGGTGTCAGGCCCTCTGCAGCCACCTTTACCACCGCCAGATCCGTCGTTTCATCCACCCCGATCACACGCGCGTCCATCTCTGCCCCGTCTGCAAACAGCACATTGATGCCGGACGCGCCTTCCACCACATGCGCATTGGTGATGATATAGCCGTCCTGCGTCAACACTACGCCGCTTCCCATTGCGGAAGGGGCAATGGCATCCTGCTCATAGATGTGGATGGACACCACGCTGGGCGCCACCTTCTCCGCGATCTGCGCTGTGGTAAGCCCGCCATCGGCAGTTTCCGGCAGATCGTTCAGGTTCATGGTCACAGGGTTTTCCCCGCCCGCTGTGCTCTGGTGCACGGTTGCCCCGCTCAGCAGGCGCAGCACCGTCCCGCTCAGCGCCACAATGGCCGCAAGCGCCAGGCACAGCAGCGTGACGGTGGCGCTCAGCGCCCATCTGGGCGGGCGCCCCGTGCCCGTTTTAAGGTTCGGCCAAAGCCGCTTGTTCCCCTTCATCTGCCGGCTCCTCCTTCTGCTTTTCTATTTTTTCTCTGCGCTTTGGCACTTTTTGTTCCGCCGGCAAAGTAAACAAAAATTCTGTAAACCCGCCCGCTTTGCTTTCAGCCCAGATCTTGCCACCGGACAAATTCACAAGCACCTTGCAGATATGAAGCCCCAGCCCTGCACCCGAAGTGTTCAGCCCACGGCTTTCATCTTCTTTGTAAAAACGGTCAAATACGTGCGGCAATGCCTCCGGCGCAATCCCTTCCCCGGTATTGCGCACACTCACCGTGACAACGCCTTTGTTCTGTGTTACAGAAAAACGGATCTCCCCGCCCACGCCACAGAATTTTATGGCATTATCCACCAGGTTGTAAACAACTTGATACACAAGATCTTCATCCGCATATACCATGGGTTTGGATGGTGCAAACCCGGTAATCTGGATGCTGTTTGCTTCAATGCGCTGTTCTGCGGCAAACACTACACTGGTGATGGTCTGCCAGATGTCATAGCTGTGGGCGTTCACCTTATATTCGCCTGCCTCCAGCTTTGTGATATCCAGCATATTCTTAATCAGCCGCGTAAGGCGGCCCGCCTCCTGCGAGACGATCTCCAGATAGTGCTGCTGGCTCTCCTGTGGGATCGTGCCGTCCAGCATACCATCCACAAACCCTTTAATGGTCGTCATAGGCGTACGTAGCTCATGCGCGATATTTCCCATAAAATTGTATCGGGAGGAATCGATCTTCTCCAGGTTTTCCGCCATGCGGTTGAAGGTGGCGGCAAGCTGCGCCACCTCATCATCGCCTTCCACCGGCACACGGGCGGAAAAATCTCCATTTCCAAATTTCTGCGCAGCATCCGAAATACGCCGCAGCGGTGTTGTCATGTGAGAAGTGAGCACGATGGACAGAACACTGGATACCAGCAACATCAGCCCTGCCGACAGGATAAACATGGAAAACAGATTGGCAATATACTCATTCAGCCTTCGTGCGTCAGAAGATGCAAAGGCATATCCGCTGGCGCCATTTTCGCCAATTGCCTTACACGCCACATAATGTCGCGTGCTGAACAGCCCGTCCAGCGTACCAAGTTCTGTATAAATGCCGCGTTTTGCAGCGCTGGCAAGCACACGCGGAGAAATGATTTGCCCTAAATAGTTTTCTTCTTCTCCTTGCGTACTGCACACCACCACCACACCTTTGGCATCGGTCAGAAAAATCTGCCCGCCTGACGCACGCGCCGTAATCAGGATCTCGCGCTTGATATCTTCCACTGCCGCTTCATCACCGGACAGTGCACCTTCACCAGCCTCCTGAAGGATGCGAATGGTATTATCCACTGTACCAAGCAAATTTTCATCATTTTCCGTGCGGAAATAACCCATGGCCAGATACATCTGGATAAACCACATCAGTGCCACGCCACACACCAGAAGAAATGCGGTAGAATAAAAATAGCGCGTGGTAATGCTTTTTCTCATTTTCCCGCACGCTCCTTTCCTGGCACGGCACATACAGCGCGCATGCTTCAGTCTTTCACTTCAAATTTATATCCCACGCCCCACACGGTTTTCAGGCTCCATTCATCTGAAGCACCTTCCAGCTTTTCCCTGAGGCGTTTGACATGCACATCAATGGTACGTGAATCACCGTAATACTCAAAACCCCACACTTCGTCCAGAAGTTGATCGCGTGTAAACACACGGTTTGGGTGGCTGGCAAGGTAATACAGAAGTTCCAGCTCTTTGGGCGGTGCATCCACGGTTTTACCCTTTACTTTCAGTTCATACCGCGCAAGATCCACAGAAAGATTATCGTAGGTGATCAGCCCTTCGCGCGTTTCCTCCGCCGGGGCACAGCGGCGCAGCACCGCCTTGATGCGCGCCACCACCTCTTTTGTATCAAAAGGCTTCACCACATAATCGTCAGCGCCCAATTCCAGGCCCAGCACCTTGTCGAATGTCTCGCCTTTGGCCGTCAGCATAATCACAGGCGTATTGCCTTTTTCCCGTATTTTTCGGCACACTTCCCAGCCATCCATTTTAGGCATCATCACATCCAAAAGGACAAGATTTGGCTTTTCTCTTTCAAACGCGTCAAACGCCGCCTCACCGTCATATGCCAATGTCACGGCGTAGCCTTCTTTCGCCAGATATAGCCGAAGAAGTTCACAAATATTCTTGTCATCGTCCACAATCAGGATCTTTTCGCCTGCCATGTCACGGCCTCCCTCTTTTTTAACATTTCCTGCACCCTGGGCGCAGGCGCACATCACCACAATAAAATCTTTTTTCATTATACACGATAAATGTGTATAAAAAAAGTATTTCGCCCATTTCTGCCGCCCACAGGCAAAAACTTCGGTTGCGAAGAACGCGCACATTGTTTATAATAAGGTAGATTATCTTCAAGAAAGAGGAAGCGGACTATGAAACTTGGTATCGTGGGCCTGCCCAATGTAGGCAAATCCACTTTGTTCAACGCAATCACCAATGCGGGCGCTGGCGCAGCCAACTACCCGTTCTGCACCATTGAACCCAACGTGGGTGTGGTACCTGTGCCGGACGCGCGGCTGGACAAGTTGGCCGAAATATGGCAAACCAATAAAAAGACACCTGCCATTGTGGAATTTGTGGACATTGCAGGGCTTGTAAAAGGCGCTTCCAAGGGGGAGGGCCTGGGTAATAAATTTCTGGGCAATATCCGGGAGTGCGATGCCATCGTGCACGTAGTGCGCTGTTTTGACGGCACAGATATCGTTCACGTAGAAGGCAGTGTAGACCCTGTGCGCGACATTGAAACCATTGACACGGAGCTGATTCTCAGCGATTTGGAAGTGGTGGAAAACCGCTTGGCCAAAGTAGAAAAAGCCGGTAAAACGGGAGATAAAAAAGCTGCCGCAGCTGCCGCATGGCTGGCACCTCTGGCATCTCATCTGGGCGAGGGAAAAAATGCCCGTACGTTTGCCTTTGACGCAGAAGACGAAGAACAGGCGGCCATCGTGCGTGAAATGGGCCTTCTTACCACAAAGCCGATCATCTATGCTGCCAACATGAGTGAAGACGATCTTTTGGGCGGGATGGAAGAAAACCCGCATTATCAGACAGTATGTAAACTGGCTGAAGCGGAAGGCGCGCGTTGCATTCCCATTTGTGCCAAAACAGAGGAAGACATCGCAGATTACTCTCCCGAAGAGAAAAAGGCTTTTCTGGCCGAAATGGGAATCGAAGCCACGGGCCTTGACAACTTGATCAAGGCCAGCTACAGCCTTCTGGGGCTGATCAGCTTTTTGACGGACGGTAAAAAAGAATGCCGCGCATGGACGATTCGTGCGGGCACCAAAGCGCCACAGGCCGCCGGCAAGATTCACTCTGACTTCGAGCGTGGTTTTATCCGCGCATCCGTTGTGGCATATGATGACTTTGCCGCCTGTGATTTCAGCATGGCCGCCGTAAAGTCCAAAGGTTTGCAGCGCACCGAAGGCAAGGAATACGTGGTGAAAGACGGCGACATCATAGAGTTCCTGTTCAATGTTTAAATATCCAAAGGTCTTGATGTGTATTGAGACCTTGTAAAGAAAAGGAGCCATTGTAGATGGATATTATCGGTCTGATGGGGGCCATGGAAGACGAAATTGCCCCGCTTGCTGACCGCATGCAGCAAAGGCAAGAGACCTGCCTTGGCGGCATCCGTTTTATCAGCGGCATGCTGTGCAACAAACGTGTTGTGCTGTGCTGTGCCGGTATGGGAAAAGCACAGGCCGCCGCAGCCACTCAGCTTCTATGCACGCATTTCGGTGCTACCTCCATTGTATTCTCCGGTATCGCCGGCAACATGACAAGCAAAATCGGCATCGGGGATATCTGTCTTGGTGGTACGGTAGTCTATCATGACGGCGAACCGCGTATGTTTGCCGAAACCTATCCCCATCTGCAAGAGTTTCACTCCGATGCGCACCTGCTGGCTGCTGCATCTTCAGCCTGTGAGGCTGCGGGGGTAAAGTATATCATTGGCAAAATCGCCACTGGCGATCAGTTCGTGGGCGATAAAGCGGCCAAACATTCCATTGCTGCAAAATGTGCACCTGACTGCGTAGAGATGGAAGGCGCCGCGGTGGCACACATCGCTGCAAAAAACGA
This sequence comes from uncultured Clostridia bacterium, assembly GCA_945867255.1. Lineage (GTDB taxonomy): Bacteria > Bacillota > Clostridia > Oscillospirales > Ruminococcaceae > Ruthenibacterium. The sequence goes on along the minus strand of CAMBHV010000007.1, from coordinate 10,887 downwards.
TGTTCCATTCGTGATCCTTCGGGCTATGAGCGACAATGCGGACGAAAGCGCCTACGAGACACTGGTGGTGAAACAGTTCGACATTGGCGCATATTGCCGCACCGCAGCAGCAATCAGCGCCGCACTGATCGCCGCACTGTAAATTATTTCAATCAACGTGTAAAAAGAGCAGCTCGCCTACTGGCGAGCTGCTCTTTTTTGTTTTTTGCTCAACATTTTCTTTTGGCTGTTCCCTGTTATGGAATATCAAACGCATACCGGCTGGCCACGATAAAATTATCCGAAACCGTCACCGGCACGCCGCTTTCCAGCGCGAGGCACGAACGCATTTCAAACAACGGTTCCCCTTCTGGCACGCTGAGCAGGCGCGCATTTTCCGCATCTGCACGTACCATCTCCAAATGGCAGGTAAGGGTATCCACCGGGCATAGGCCTTTTTTGCGCAAAAGAGGGTACAAAGGTGTGTTCAGATCTTCCTGTTGTAAAAAGGCATACATTTCGTATGGATATACCGCATTCTCCACCATAATGGCTTCTCCATCTGCCGTGAGGACGCGCTGGGTCTGCAACACTTTTGCCCCTTCTGAAAGGGCAAATCGGGCCCGTTCTTCCGTGGAAGCAAGGCGCGGCTCGCATGCCATCAACCGGTGCGCCGCATGCATACCACACTTTTCACATGCCTCCTGAAAACTGAGAACATTGATGATCTTGCGATGCAGTTTCGGCTTGGATACAAATGTTCCCTTTCCCTGCTTACGCACAAGATATCCCTGCCCGCACAGCTCGTCCACTGCCGTGCGCACCGTACGGCGGCTGACATTGAAATGCTCCATCAGCTCCTGCTCGCTGGGAAGCTTATCACCCGTTTTCAATTCGCCCGCTTCGATCTTCTGTTTGATTCCTTCCAAAATCTGCCTGTAAAGCGGAATGGTAGACTGTCTCAATCTGCCCGCATACTGTTCCATACTCTCGTCTCTTTCCCCAGAAGTTCCCAAAACAGGCATTTAGCCTATCTTTTATCATCATAACATACCCCTTTCTGCTTTGCAAGGAAAGGGCTCTCTCCATAAAATTGTAATGTCCTACAAATTTGTACTGTCATATTGGCCAATTTGCTTATTTCGTTCTCAAAGGCTTGCATTGCACAGTTTCTGTTATTATACTTATAACGTAACATAACGTCCTGTTTTGGTTCGGCATAAAACAGGTATCTCGCGCAAAGGAAGGAGCGGTGTGTAATGCAGGAATATCGCATTTCTCGCCAGGAAATGTTGCACTGGTGCAGTATTCCCAAAGAAGAACTGGCCGGGCATCCGGAAAGCAAGATTCAACATTTTATCATGAAAAAAGAGCGGCAGGAAGCCATGAATGTAGCTGCCGATATGATGTGCGAGGAACTGTTGCGTAACAATGCCGCAGGCAGGCCCACCAAATGGGTGTTGGGCAGTGGCCCGGCAGACCATTATCCTCGCTTTATCGAGCGTGTAAATCGAGAGCGCATCAGCCTGAAAAACTTGTATGTATTCCAGATGGACGAGTGCCTGGACTGGGAGGGCCGTAAATATCCTCTTGGCGTACACAAGATGAGTTGCGAGGGGCGCATGCGTGCGCAGTTCTACGATAAGATAGACCCTGAACTGAACGTGCCAGAAAGCCAGCGCATCTGGCCCACATTGGAAGATTTGGATGGCCCGGACAGATTGTGTGAACAACTGGGTGGCATCGATACTGTATGGGCCGGCGTAGGATATAAAGGCCTCGTAGCGAATAATGAAACCCCGCTGGACCCTTACCAGCGTGTCACACTGGAGCAGTATGCCAATTCGCGAACACGTGTTGTGTACTGCACACCGGACAATATCATCCAGTACAGCGAGCGCGATTTCGGTGGATGCTATGATTTATGCAACCCTATGATGCTCACAATTGGTATGAAGATCATGCTTTCAGCCAAACGCGCTGTGTATATGATCACCACAGGTTCATGGAAAAAAACAGTGTTGCGCGTAGCCATGTTTAGCGAGCCCACGCTGGAATACCCGGTGACACTTTTCCCAAAATATGTGCCGGACATCACACTCCTTTGCGATGAGTTCACGGCTGATCACCCGCTGAGTCATCCTAACAATCTCACCTGCGAGTGAAAGGATGGCGTCTATGAAGCATGCAGATGTTCTGGTGCTGAACAATATTGGCGGTGGGTTCGACATTCTTGTTACGCGCCTTCCCAACCCGCATGAGACCGTCATGATGAAGCAGATGCGCCTGGCACAGGACCTTGCAAAAGGCGGTAACGTAGCGGTCGCACTTGCGAGGCTTGGTGTGTCTTGCTCCATCATTGGCAAAATTGGCGATGATGAGGCAGGCCGGCGGGACCTTGGCTGGATGCGGGATGCGGGAGTCCATACAGAGGAAGTAATCGTCAGCCCGGACGTCTCCACGGGGCAGGGTATCGGCATCATAGCAGATAACGGTGATAATATCCTGATCACCGGGGAAAGTTCCAGCAAAAAGCTCACTTGGGAAGAGGTACAGGCAGCCATGATTCGCTGCAGGGGTGCCCGATATTTCGTCACCGGTCTGGAAGTACGAATGCCGCTTGTATTGCGCGCCGCGCAATTTGCCAAGCAGTTGGGGATGCGTGTGATGTTCAACCCAAGCCCCGTGCCGGAGGGCGGCCTGCCTGACGCACTGGATTATGTAGATGATTTCTTTGTCAATGAGGTGGAGGCTCAGCTTCTTCTCGGCTTGCCAGCCACCGAGGTAGACGATCATTTTGACGCACGCGGTGTGTGCGAGGCTCTACGCACACGGTATCAACCCACGCGTGTGTTCCTTACGTTGGGTGCTAAGGGCAGCTTCTGCCTGGATGGGCAGAATTTTTTCTTCACCCCGCCGGTATCTATTACTGCGGTGGACAGTTGCGGCGCAGGGGATGGCTATCTGGCCGCTGTGGCGGCCAACCTCGTATGGGGTAAACCTCTGGCGCAAGCCTGCCAATGGGCGGCAGGGTATTCTGCTTATGCTGTTACACAGCATGAATGTCTGCCAGGATATGCAGATAAAGCTACCGTAGAAGCATTTCTGGCTGCGCACAGCTAAGTGATGCTTAAATTCCTACCATTTCCTCGTCGCGACATGGTTGTCTCTCCGCCTGTCGCACGCAATGATAAAAAAGCCCTGCCAAAGGCAGGGCTTTTTTATTTGAAAAACTCTTTTACAGAAACTGAGAAAACCGGCCAACATAGGCCCGTTCGGCATGCTGCGGGCGCCGGGCCAACGCCACTGCACCAGAATTTGCATTTTTGGTCTCTTTGATGGCCATGGCGAAATTTATCATACTGATACGATTGCCTTTTATCATCCTGTGTGCCGGGGTTCTGAAATGGGCATTTCACATAGTTTTCATGGCAATGCCCATCTATATAATCATTTTCACCACAGTGCCTTTCGGCTTTGCCTCACAACCGTTGGCGGCCGGCATGACAGACACATGGCTGGAAAACATCTTCCCATGAGACAAGCTGCTCGTATATTTTCTTTGTTCTGTTCGGCACCTTTGGTGATACAAACCCATTGGTTCCGTGTTGTTTGGCTCATCTCGTATTTTTTACAATTGTACCCAAACATTTTTTGAACTGACTGGCCGCATTCTGTTCCCTTTTTGGTGTGCTTGATTTCTGTGCAAAAAGGAAACACCTTTTTCACATTTCACGGTTAAGCATACGCAATCAAAAAGTGCGGGATACAAAGCACCCGGGCATCTGCCCCCTTTCATCGGGACAAACCACGTATTCAAAAAATGCGGCCATTTTTCATTTCATGCGGGTACATGTATGATGTTACTCTGTGCAATCAAACGCGCCCGTAGCGTGCGCACATTATGCGGATGCGCTTAGCCAGTGCCGGGGTGATCATGCCAGGTTCGCAACGCCAACTCCAGTTAGAAACACTCACCGTACCAGGTGTATTGATGCGCCCCTGTTTTCCAAGGCACAACCAGTCTGCCATAGGGATCACCGCCAGCTTTGCCGGGCTTTGCAGCACGCCGCGCATCAAACCCGTCAATTCACCTTCCTCGTGTGAGAGGCCAAGGTACTGTTTGGCATGACGTTTTTCCGCAGCACGCGCGGTTCGCCACCAGTCCTTTGTAGTGGTATTGTCGTGCGTGCCGGTGTATGCCACACAATTACACGAATAATTATGTGGCAAATGCTCGTTTTCCGGGCCGCTTCCAAACGCAAATTGCAGCACCCGCATTCCCGGGAAACCGGTGCAGCGCAATAACTCCCGCACGCTTTCAAACATCTCGCCCAAATCTTCCGCCACGATATTCGTAGCACAACCAGGCACAGCGCGTTGCACCGCATCCCACAAGCGCATTCCGGGGCCCTGACGCCATTCTCCCTTACGGGCGTTGGAGGCCCCATAGGGAATGGCATAATATGTGTCAAACCCACGAAAATGGTCAATGCGGACCATATCATACAGTTCCAGCGCGAATCGAACGCGTTTTGTCCACCATTCATAGTTTGTTTCTTCGTGGTATTTCCAGTCGTAAAGCGGGTTACCCCAAAGTTGGCCATCCTCCGAAAAATAATCCGGCGGGCACCCTGCTACTTCTTTGGGGCGGCCTTTCTCATCCAGCCAGAATAATTTTCGCCCGGCCCACACATCAGCAGAATCTGGCGAAACATAGATAGGGACATCTCCAAGAATACGGATCCCTTTTTCATTTGCATGCGCCTTCAAAGCACGCCATTGCGCAAAAAACTCATACTGACAGAATTTCCAGAAATGGACTTCCTTTTCATGGTTCCGGTACAGTTCCTGAATCGCCTGGGCATCATGATCACGCAAGGCCTGCGGCCATTGTTGATAGCATAAACCGTGCTGCAGGCCTCTGGCTGTCATGAACAGCGCATAATCCTCCAGCCACCAACCCTGTTCATAACAAAAATGATAGTAATCATCCGGGTACCAGGCAGAAAATTTTTCAAATGCTTTTCTCAACACGGAGAAATGCGTTTCCTGCACGCGGTCGTAATCCACTTTGCTGCACACCGTGGAAGCATACAGTGGCATAAAATCTGCTTTTTTTAATAATCCCGCCTTGCAAAGTGGCTCAAAATCAATCAGGCATGGGTTTACGGCAAACGCAGAGCAGCTCTGATACGGGCTGTTCCCATACCCGGTGGGCGAAAGAGGAAGGATCTGCCACACATGCTGCCCCGCTTTGGCAAGAAAATCCACAAAATCATACGCGCCTTTTCCCAGCGTACCAATCCCGAAAGGCCCTGGCAGGCTGGCCACCGGCATCAGAATACCGCTCTCCCTCATCATCGTTCCTCCTTTGCTTGATGCCACCGTGGGCACCCCGGCAATTATTTGCATTATAGTACAAAACCAAAGGTTTGGGCAAACAAAAAATCGGCGGTTTATTTAGTGCTTTTGACAAACCCGTATGATAAGATAAATAGTAATAACATAGATAAACCGTCCGTGCCACAGGCGTACGGAAAGAGGAGGTCCGCTATGGCCGCAACAAGCAAATTATATCATCAAGACGCTTACATGCGGGAATTTTGCGCAACCGTGCTTTCGTGCGCCCCGTGTGAGAATGGTCTGTTCATGGTAGTGCTGGACCAAACCGCATTTTACCCCGAGGGAGGCGGCCAACCGGCTGACCATGGCGCGCTGGGCGCCGCCCGCGTTGTGGATGTGCAGCTGGATGGAGATACCATCTTCCATTACACTACGGCACCGCTGCATGTGGGTGAAGTCGTTCAGGGCAATATAGACTGGGCACGCAGATTTGACCATATGCAACAGCACACAGGGGAACACATCGTAAGCGGCATCATTAAAAGCCGGTTTGGTTTTGATAACTTGGGGTTTCACATGGGCCGGGAAAGTGTCGTGCTGGAATGTTCCGGCCTGCTGGATGACGCCCAGCTGCAGGAATTGGAACTGGCTGCCAATGAGATCGTATGTCTCAACGGCGAAGTGCGCGCTTGGTTTCCCCGCCCGGAAGAGCTAGCCCGGCTCACTTACCGCAGCAAAAAGGAGATATCTGGTGAAGTGCGCATTGTGGATGCTGCCGGCGCAGATGTATGTGCCTGTTGCGGAACACATGTGGCACGCACCGGTGAGCTGCAGCTTATTAAATTTATTGGCACCACACGCCACAAAAATCACACCGTGATCGAAGCACTGTTTGGCGGGCGTGCACGAAATGATTATTTTCAAAAACATGCGGCACTTTCGCGCCTGAGTGCCTTCTATTCTGCGCCGCCGCTGGAGGTACCGGCACGCGCCGAAGCCGAGCGCGCCGCCTGGGAGCAAAGCGCTTTTACCAGTGCACGCGTACAACAGGCTCTGTTTGAAGCAGAAGCTGCCCTTTGCCCAGCCGGACAGGTTGCTGTGCGCTTCTGTGAAGGGCTTTCCCCTGACGGGGCACGACGCTACGCCTGTGCCCTGGCTCAAACCTGTCCGGCGGCGCTGGTGTTTGGCGGGCAAGAAGGTGCATACTGCTGCGCGATTGCCAGCCACTCGGCAGACATACGCCCGGTGGGCGCTGCACTGGCCCTTCACCTGAATGGAAAGGGCGGAGGAAAGCCCGAACTGTGGCAGGGCCGGGCTGCATGTACCCGCCAACAGGCCGACGAAATTACCGCTCAGGTTCTGAAGGAGGCCGGATTGTGAGCCCGCTTTCCGCGACAAACGGGCGTATAGCTGTGTTGGATTGGTTGAAAGCTGCCGCCATTGTGAACATGGTGCTGTACCACGCTCTGTATGACGCAGCATTTTTATTCGGGCAACCAGACATCCAAGCTTTTATGCGTTCCTCGGCCGCATTCTGGTGGGAAAGAAGCATTTGCGGCACTTTTATTCTTGTCTCAGGTTTTTTATCGCTGCATTCTCGCCGGCCTTTCCGCCGCGCCATACGAATCTTGGGCGCTGCGCTTTGTGTTACGGTCGTAACGCTTTTATTCACCCCACAGTTTATCATTCTGTTCGGAATTCTGCATTTTCTGGGCACAGCCAGTTTGCTTACCGCCCTTGCAGCGCCGGTTTTACAGCGCATTCCGGCATATTGGGGCCTTGCGGCATGCATCGGTTTGTTTTGGCTGACACGCACCATCCCATATGGCCATTGGCCTTGGGGTACCCCTTTGCCCCCAATATTATATGACGTAAAATTTCTTTTGTTCGCCGGGTTCTGGCCTGCAGGCAGCGGCCTTGTCTCCAGCGATTATTTTCCGTTGCTTCCCTGGCTGTTTGTGTTCTGGGCAGGGCTGTTTCTAGAACGCGCCATGCGGGGTACCCACATGGAAGCAGCCTGTACACGTATTCCGAGCTGCTGCGCCGTGCAATGGCTTTCACGCCATGCGCTGGCCATTTATCTTCTGCATCAGCCAGTGGCGGCTGCCATTGTTTGGCTTATTCTGCACCTTGCTTGAAAGGCCAACATAAACCTGATAAAATAGAAATCATTATCGGCTCGGATCGATGAAAAAGTGAGGCGAGATGTTTTGAAGCTGGAAAAGGGCACAATACGCACTTTCGCGTTGATTTTGTTCGGCGGCATTCTGTTTTACTGGGCGCTGGAGCACTGGGCCCTGCTCTGGGATGCCATTCGTCTGATTGCCGGGTTGGCTTTTCCGTTCTTTCTGGGGTTCTGCATTGCATTTGTTCTAAATGTCCCCATGCGTGCACTGGAGAAAAAGTTCTGGCCGCAATCTTCGAAAAAAGCCTTGAATGCTTTGCGGCGCCCTGTATGCATCCTGGTTTCTCTTGTGCTCATTCTGGCTATCTTAACGGCCGTGATCATGCTGGTGGTGCCGGAACTCGTAAATGCGTTTGGTGTACTGGCAAATCAGGTGCCTGTTTTCATGAAAGATGCCCAGGCTTGGCTTCTGGAAAACGGTGACTCGTTCCCTGCCTTGCAGAAGTGGTTGTCCTCCGCTGAGATTGATTGGAACTCCTTGGGGAAAACCCTTTTGGGGTATTTAACTACTGGCGCCACCAATATTCTGGGCGGTACTGTTCATGTAGTAACGGGCATTGCGGGCGGCGCCACCAACACTGTTATTGCATTTATTTTCGCTTTGTATATTCTTCTGGGAAAAGAAAAATTCAAGCATCAGCTCAGTGTATTGGGCCAGGCCTTTTTGCCACAGCGTGTGTGTGATGTTCTTTCCCATGTAGGGCGGCTTGCCGCACGCACATTTGCCAGGTTTGTATCCGGGCAGTGCATTGAAGCGTGCATTCTTGGCACATTGTGCTGGCTGGGCATGCTTTTGTTCCGGTTCCCTTATGCCCCAATGGTAGGTGCGCTGGTAGGTATCTCTGCATTGATCCCCATTGTGGGTGCACTGGTAGGTACTGTAGTAGGCGCTTTCATGATCATGATGGAGGACCCCATCCTGGCCATCTGGTTCGTAGTGTTCCTTCTGGTGTTACAGCAAATTGAAGGCAACCTGATCTATCCACGTGTTGTGGGGTCTTCCGTAGGGTTACCTCCCGTATGGGTCCTGGTTGCTGTGACGCTGGGTGGCAGTTTATTCGGCATTCCCGGTATGCTGTTTGGCGTGCCCTCTGCCAGTGTAGTATATACCCTGATCAAAGAGGCCGCCGGGCGACGGTTGGCAGATAAGCGCGGCGCGTGTACGCAGCAGGTTTCGGGCACAGAGCTTTCCTCCTTTGAGGAATCTGACGAAAAGCCTGCACAGCGTGCCCGAAAACCTGCGCATTCAACCGCCAAATCACCCCAGGCGCATCCTGTGCCTGAGAGCAGAAAGGACACAAAATGAGTTTATTGTCAGATGCCAAAAGCATGCTGAACAAAGACCCCGCAGCCAGGAGCCTTGTGGAAGTGATGCTGCTGTATCCGGGGTTTCATGCACTGATTTTCTACCGCATTTCACACTGGCTTTTTTTACATCACCGGTTTTTTCTGGCGCGCACGGTAAGCCAGTGGGGCCGTGGCTTTACCGGCATTGAAATCCACCCGGGGGCCAAACTAGGCGATGGCCTTTTTATTGACCATGGTGCCGGCATCGTGGTAGGAGAAACCGCCGAAATCGGGAACAATGTTACAATCTACCACGGTGTTACACTTGGGGGCACCGGAAAAGATGAGGGCAAACGTCATCCTACTGTGTGCGATAACGTACTGATCGGCACCGGATGCAAGGTGCTGGGACCTATCACCATTGGAGAAAACAGCCGCATTGGTGCTAATAGCGTTGTGCTCTCTGATATCCCTGCCAATGCCACCGCCATTGGCATACCGGCCAGTGTCGTGCGCATCAATGGCAATAAGGTAGTGCATGAAAGTGAAGTGCTGAACCAGCGTGATTATCCTGATGTTGTACACGCTGAACTGGCTTCTCTGAAAAAGCGCCTGGAAGAATTGGAACAGCAGGCCGGAATTTCTCAATAAAAAGGCATGACATATACATAGTAAAAAACGGCAGGCTTTTATAAAAGCCTGCCGTTTTTTATTATGCTTACCGGATAACATAAAGCTGTTCCGGGGTTTATCTTTCGCAGATATGTTCCAGCGCCTTTTCCAAAATATCTTTCACGTGGTCGTCATTTAGTGAATAGTACAAATTTTTCCCTTCATTGCGCGAACGGAACAGCTTTGCCGTGCGTAAAGCGCGAAGCTGATGAGACACCGCACTGGTGGTCATATTCAAAAGCGCTGCCAGATCTCCCACGCAAAGCTCGCCCTGCTCCAATGCCCACAGAATCTGGATACGCGTACCATCACCCATCACTTTAAAAAAATCAGAAAGATCATACAACAAGGGTGTTTTCGGCATCTGTGGGCGCAGTGCCGCCAGCCTATCCGCCTTTCCGCAGGGCTTTGATTGCTTTTTGTCCATCGGCCCGCCTCCTCTTTTTAAAAATATTGTGCCGCAACGGCTTCTATGATATACAAGGGATGCACCGAATCTTCCCTTTACAGCAAAACGATAAGCCGCATTGGGCTTCTTTTGCGCCACCGGAAAATCTCGCTGCTCGCTCTATCATCCATAAGGCTGTGCAAACGTTTCGGCAGCCTTTTCCACTATGGGCAAGTGCAGCCGCATTGCAGGGTATAAATCCGTTCAGAGCCAGCTGAAACCATACATACCGGATGCCTCTGCATTGCGGGTAACGCTCTTTCGCTTTGTATATGGATACTATAAACTTTTTTTGCAAAAAATGCAAAACCCCTCTAAAACATATTGACATTTGAGCAATTGTTCAATTATAATATCAATAGCGGTTTCTGTCTGTAAAACTGTTTGCCGGGAGGAATATATCATGAAAAAAGTATTCAGGCTGGATGAAATTGATTGCGCAAACTGTGCGTTGAAATTGGAACATGCTCTTAAAAAAATAAACGGCGTAGAAGATGTCAAAGTGAATTTCCTTTCTCAGAAGCTGACACTGACGGCCGAGGATGCATGCTTTGATACTGTTTTTCAGGAAGTGGTGCGCACCACCCGTAAACTGGAACCGGATTGTGAAATTCTCTGATAAAATGATACTGTGAAAGGAGCCTTTTCAAATGGGCAGAAAACAGAAAAAAGAACTGATACGCATTGGTGTGGGTGCAGCTCTTCTGATCCTGGTTTGGCTGCTTCCGCTGGAAGGCTGGGTCTGTTTTATAGCTTTTCTGGTTCCTTACGCCGGAGTAGGCTGGGATGTATTATGGAAGGCTGTGCGCAACATCCTGCACGGGCAGGTATTTGACGAAAACTTTCTCATGGCACTTGCCACTGTAGGCGCCTTTGGCACAGGGGAATATCAGGAAGGCGTGGCTGTCATGCTGTTTTATCAGCTGGGTGAATGGTTCCAGCGTTATGCCGTAGGGCGTTCACGCAAGTC
>CAMBHV010000006.1 GCA_945867255.1 uncultured Clostridia bacterium | reverse complement strand
AGTGTGGCTTGGTATCTGACGGCAGGCCTTTGTGTGGGAATCGGCACTTTGATAAAACCTACAGTGGGCATTGTTGTCATTGCCGTCGTGGTAATCTGTTTTTTGTGGCGCCGGCCAAAACATGCCGTTGGAATTGCTGTATGCGCGGCGCTATGCGTGGGTATTTTCCAGCTGGCCTTGACAAAGGCGGTGTATCCTGCCCAGCTTGACATGCAAATAGCGAAGCAGAAGAATACGCCCATGTTGCACTGGGTGATGATGGGCATGCAGGGAGACGGCGGATGGAACGCAGAGGATGACGCATTTACGCAGAGCTTTGATGAGCCGGAAGAAAAACGCCAGCAGGTGGCAAACCGCCTGCTCCAGCGCCTTCATGCGATGGATGGGATAGATGCCATGGCCCTGTTTCGCAGGAAGATAGAAAAGTGTTTTTGCAATGGTACATGTGATTTGGATATCTTTTTGAACGACAACCCTCGGAAAAACACGGTTTTGCATGATTTTTTATTGCCTGGTCGCACGGGATATCCTCTGTATAGAACATGGTGTAACGGTATAGAGACGGGATTATTTATGATGGCGCTTTTGGGCAGTGCGGCACTGTGTGTGAAAAAACGGGTGGATTACCGCGCGCTGGTTCCGCCGCTGTGCATATTGGGGCTGGCCATGTTTTTGTGCCTGTGGGAGACGAATGCCCGTTACATCGTAAATTATTTGCCCATGCTGGCCCTGTGTGCGGCACAGGGCTTTTGGATGATGGGCAAGACGGGCGCAAACATCTATCACAGGCGAAACAACTGAAAGAAAAGAGTCAGGCACCCTGTTGCCTGACAAGGGAGGAAACCATGAAGCAGAATAAGTGTGCAAAATTATGGAACATGGCGGCTGATTGGGGCGTTATTACGCTGGGAATTGCCATTGTGACCTGCGCGGTGTTCTTTTTTCTTATTCCCAGTCAATTATCCGTGGGCAGCATGTCTGGCCTCGCCATTGTGCTGGCCAACCTGATTCCGCTTCCGGTGTCTGTGATCACCATGGCTCTGAATGTGGTGTGCCTGGTGCTGGGCTTTTTGCTGATTGGAAACGAATTCGGCGCCAAAACCGTATATACGTCTGTACTGATGCCAGTGCTGCTAGGAATACTGGAAAAGATATTTCCGAACAACCGTTCCATCATGGGCGATCAGTTTTTGGATATGCTGTGTTATACCATGCTGGTAAGCCTCGGCCTTGCGCTGCTGTTTTTGCGTAATGCGTCCTCCGGCGGGCTTGACATCGCGGCCAAGATCTTGAACCGGTATTTACATATAGAATTGGGTGCTGCGCTTTCCATGTCTGGCATGGTGGTAGCGCTTTCCTCGGCACTGGTGTATGACGTGAAGACCGTTGCACTTAGCATTATTGGCACATATTTGGGAGGGATTGTACTAGATCATTTTATCTTTGGCTTGAACACAAAGAAAAAAGTAAGTATCTTATCTTCTCATGTAGATGAAATTCGGAAATTTGTTTTGGAAGATCTGCATAGTGGCGCTACACTTTATGAAGCCGTCGGCGCATATGACTATGCCGAACAGAGAGAGTTTGTAACCATTGTGAATAAGGCCGAGTATGCAAAACTGATGACGTTTCTTGCTCGGGTGGATAAAGATGCGTTTGTTACAGTGTATACGGTGCATGAGATGTTTTATCGGCCAAAGCCGGGCAGGCACGAGGGGAAAAAGCTTGACAATTGATGAAAACTCTGTATAATGATAGCCAAATAGGTAAAGACGGTGAAGAGAAGAGTACGCTTTCACGAACTTTCAAAGAGAGCCCCGGCCGGTGAAAAGGGGTAAAGGAACGAAAGCCGAACATGGCCTCTGAGTCGCGTGGGCAAACCGGGAGGGCTAGCCTGCGACGGGTGCACCCGTTACAGTGCCGCGCTGTAACTTTGTTTCATCTGCAAAGCGCAGCGATAGAGGCGTATCTTGTGAGGGATGCGTGAATTCAAGGTGGTACCGCGGTTTTTGTCGCCCTTGAAGCGAAAGCTTCAAGGGCGTTTTTGTTTGCCCAGAGAAAGGAACGGGAAACTCAGTGATCGATATTCAAAATCTCACAAAAGTGTTCAACGATGGCAGCAGTCGCGTGGTGGCACTGGAAGATGTGAGCCTTCGAGTAGAAAATGGAGAGGTATTCGGCATCATCGGTATGTCCGGTGCGGGGAAATCCACCCTGCTGCGCTGCTTGTCCGTGCTGGAAAAGCCTACGACAGGGCGCGTGTTGCTGGATGGGGAAGACCTTGCTGCTCTTTCGGGTGGTGCGCTGCGCTGTGCAAGGCGTAAAATGGGCGTGGTATTTCAGGGCTATAACCTGTTGATGCAGAAAACAGTGGCAGAGAATGTGGCTTTTCCCCTGAAATTGGAAAAAGGATACGATAAGCAGGCGGTGGCCACGCGCGTGCAGGAACTTTTGAGCCTGGTAGGCCTTGCAGATAAGGCTTCCGCTTACCCGGCGCAGCTTTCCGGTGGGCAGAAGCAGCGTGTGGCCATTGCGCGTGCTTTGGCTACGCGCCCGGAGATTCTTTTGTGTGATGAGCCCACCAGTGCACTGGATCCGCTGACCACGAAGGCGATGTTAGCCCTTTTGCAGGATATTAACCGTAAGTTAGGGGTTACTATTCTGATCATTACACATGAACTGGCGGTAGTAAAGGCGATTTGTGGCCGCGTGGCTGTGATTTCGGATGGACGTTTGGCTGAGACGGGCGAGGTAACGCAGGTGTTTACAAACCCGGCCTCTGCCGAAACCCGACGCTTGCTGGGAAGGGAGGAATAACAGTGGCACAATTTTTTTCACAATATGGCGCTCTTTTGGCAGAGGGCGTGTGGGAAAGCGTGTACATGACGCTGGCCACTACGGCAATGGCCTATGTGTTGGGCTTGCCGATGGGCGTGCTGTTGACGGTGACAAAGCGCGGCGGAATTGCGGCAGCACCAAGGTTTCATGCCGTGTTTGGCTGGATAATTAATATCCTGCGCAGCCTGCCGTTCCTGATTTTGATGATTTTTGTTATTCCTTTTACACGGTTGCTTTTAGGCACCAGCATCGGCCTGAACGCAGCGCTTGTACCGCTTACTATCTCGGCCTCCCCGTTCATTGCCCGCATGGTGGAACAAAGCCTGGAGGAAATTGATTCTGGTGTGGTGGAGGCTGCCGAATGTATGGGTGCCACCCGGTGGCAGATCGTCACGCGCGTGTTGCTTGTGGAAAGTGTTCCCAGCTTGTTGAGAGGGCTGTCTATCAGCATCATTACCATTTTGGGTTACACGGCCATTACCGGTGCATTTGGCGCAGGGGGGCTTGGTAACCTGGCATATCGCTTTGGATATCAGCGCTACCAGAAAGACGTGATGTATGCGTGTATCGTACTTTTGATTTTACTGGTGTGTGCAATCCAAATTATTTTTGACCTTTCGGCCCGTAGGGCGGATAAGAGAAACCGTTGAAACGGCCGTTTGGAATAAGAGAGGGAAAAGGAGAGAATATCATGAAAAAATTGACAGCACTTTGCCTTGTTTTGTGCCTTGCGCTGGCACTTGTGGCATGCGGTGGCACGGCAACATCTTCCGCTACCTCCGGCAGCACGCCGGCCTCGGGGTCTGTAGCAGGCAGCACAGCGGGAAATGTGACATTAAAGGTGGGAGCCTCGCCTTCGCCACATGCCGAAATTCTGGAACACGCGGCAGAATTGCTGGCTGCCGAGGGCATCACGTTGGAAATTGTAGAATTTGACGATTACGTTATGCCCAACACCGCTTTGCAGGAAGGGTCGCTGGATGCAAACTACTTCCAGCATGAGCCTTATCTGCTGAACTTCAATGCCGAAAATGGCACGGATTTGGTGTCTGCCGGGGCTATCCACTATGAACCTCTGGGCATTTATGCCGGCAAATCTGACGACCTTGCCAATGTGCCGGATGGTGCTGTGATCGGTATTCCGGCCGATGCTACCAATGGTGGCCGCGCGCTTCTGCTGCTGCAAGATAACGGTGTACTCACCTTGAAGGATGGTATTACGCTGGATACCTTCCGCGAGGCAGAAAACATCAATTTCACTGAGTACGATGGCATTGCTGAGAACCCCCATAATGTGAAAATTGAGGCACTGGAGGCGGCTATGCTGCCGGCCACTCTGCCGGATCTTGATTTTGCGGTGATCAACGGGAACTACGCTATTCCTGCCGGTCTGTCTGATAAGCTGTTGGCTACAGAGGATGCACAAGGTGAAGCGGCCGGTGTGTTTGCCAACATTATTGCGGTGCGTGCAGGCGACGAAACGCGTGAAGACATTCAGAAACTGGTGAGTGTTTTGAAGAGCGACGAGATGAAAGAATGGATCACTTCGAATTATGAGGGCAGCGTGCTGCCTGCAGCATAAGAAACGGCATTCGTACGACGTTTTTACGTGACCGATCATCAAGGATACGGCCGGTGCATCCGTTTGTGGGTGCACCGGTTCGGTCATAATAAAAACACCGGGTTTCATGTGCCCGGCCGAAGAAAGCAGGAGCTTTATGGAGAAAAAAACATATTATATCACCACACCTATCTATTATCCCAGTGACAAACTGCACATTGGCCACAGCTATACCACGGTTGCGTGCGACGCCCTGGCGCGTTACAAGCGCATGCAGGGCTATGATGTGATGTTTCTTACGGGAACGGACGAGCACGGCCAGAAAATTCAGGATAAGGCAGCTGCCAAAGGTGTGACACCCCAGCAGTATGTAGACGAGATCGTAGCTGGCATCAAAGAACTTTGGAAGTTGATGAACATTTCTAACGACCGATTTGTGCGCACAACAGACGTGTACCATATCGAGAGCTGCCAGAAGATCTTTACACAGCTGTACGAACAGGGCGATATTTATAAAGGATGCTACAAAGGCCATTACTGCAAGCCCTGCGAGAGTTTTTGGACAGACAGCCAGCTTGTAGACGGCAAGTGCCCGGATTGCGGACGCGAAGTGTATGAGGCGGAAGAAGAGGCTTACTTCTTTAAGACAAGCAAGTATGCCGACAGGCTTTTGCAGCTGTATGAAGATGTGCCCGATTTCATCCAGCCCGAAACACGTAAAAATGAAATGATCGCTTTTATCAAACAGGGCTTGCAGGATACCTGTGTATCCCGTACTACGGTACCTTGGGGTATTCCTGTTCCGTTTGATACGAAGCACACAATGTACGTGTGGGTAGATGCGCTGTCGAACTATATTTCGGCTTTGGGATATGGCAATGATACCTACCATGATTACGAAAAGTTCTGGCCGGCCGATATCCATATGGTGGGCAAGGAGATTTTGCGTTTCCACACCATTTTGTGGCCCGCCATGCTGATGGCGCTGGGTCTGCCTTTGCCCAAACGGGTATTTGGTCACGGCTGGCTGCTTTTGGAAGGCGGGAAAATGTCGAAATCCAAAGGCAATGTAGTAGATCCGGTGGTGCTTTGCGGCCGTTATGGCACAGATGCCATTCGCTATTTCCTGTTGCGCGAGATTCCGTTCGGCAACGATGGTGTATTTTCCAATGAGGCGTTGATTGCACGTATTAATTCCGACCTGGCAAACGACCTTGGCAACCTTTTGTCACGCACGGTGGCTATGGTGGAAAAATATTTTGGTGGGGTGTTGCCGGCAGAGCGACAGGCTGGGGATTTTGATGATGAACTGGCCCAGTTGGTGAATGCCATGCCCGCCGCTGTCACAAAGTGCATGGACAGCCTTCAGCTGCCTCAGGCATTGGCCGAGATATTTAAAGGAATTCAGCGTGCCAATAAGTATATTGATGAAACGGCGCCCTGGGTGCTTGCGAAAAATGAAGCCAACCGTCCGCGCCTTGCGGCTGTGCTGTATAACCTGTGTGAAACGTTGCGATTTGCAGCCACACTGCTGCAGCCCTTTATGCCTCAAACAGCGCCCAAGATGGCCGAGCAGCTGGGCCTGAATGTGAATTCGCTTACCTATGATGCACTGGGTGCTTTTGGCAGCTACGCTGGATATACCGTGCATAAGGGCGAGGCGTTGTTCCCGCGTATCGATGCAGAAAAAGAATTGGAGGAACTAAGGATGGAAGAGGCGAAAAACAAGGCCGCAGCAGCTTCTGCACCTTCTGCACCCGTTGCGGAAGACAGTGAGCCTATCGAGCATCTCCCCGAAATCACTTTTGACGATTTCAGCAAAGTGGAACTGCGTGTAGCAAAAGTGCTTACCTGTGAAAAACTGCCCGAAAGCAAAAAGCTTTTGAAATTTACTCTGTTCGATGGCGAACGCGAGCGTACAATTCTCTCCGGTATCGCAAAATGGTATGAACCGGAAGATCTGATTGGTAAAAATGTAGCGATTGTGGCCAATCTTGCCCCGCGTCCCATGATGAAAGGCAAATATGTCAGCGAAGGAATGATTCTTTCTGCAGATATGCCGGATGGTGGCGCAAAAGTTACTATTTATCCGGATGATGTAAAACCAGGGGCAGGTATCTGCTAATAGAGCACCAAGCGTCTACTTTCTGTGTGTGGATAGAATCTGATTCGGTTAATAATTTTACGTATACAAAAAGCGTGGCGTCCGATACGGATTGCTGCGCTTTTTGTATAAATGTTTAGTTAGGGGGATAATTTCAGGCATAAATATTTGATATAGTCTATGGGGAGTAACAGGAAAATGCCCTGAGTGAATTCTAAGGGTTCAGGAAACAAAGGAAGCTCACAGGGCCGGAGAACAGCCTTTTTTCTATACTGTACTATATTTTTTACTAAAATTCCGTTATACTGAAATAAACGGAAAGGAAAGAAGAACATGATATTTGATACGCATGCGCATTATACGTCTCATCAATTTGATAATGATCGAGACTCTCTGTTGCAGGGGCTGCCTGAACAGGGAGTAACGGGCATAGTAGATTGCGCCGTGGATTATGCCACATCGCAGCAGGAATTGGCATTGGCCGAGCGGTACCCATTTGTCTATGCAGCATTAGGGATCCATCCCGAAAGTTTGATAGAAGAGGATACTTCCACCCGCTTGCAATTTGGCGGACACTGGCGTGCAGAACTGAAGGCTATTCTCCCGTTATACGAGCATCCCAAGGCTGTGGCGGTGGGCGAGTGTGGGCTGGATTATCATTGGCCTATTCCGAAAGAGGAACAGCAGGCTTTGTTTGAGGCCCAGCTGCGCTGCGCACTGGAGGTGGATAAGCCCATTCTTGTGCATGACAGAGAAGCGCACGCAGACACCTATGCATTTCTGAAAAAATACCGGCCCAAAGGCATATTACACTGTTATTCGGGTTCGGCAGATGATGCGGCATGGCTTGTCAACCAGGGAATGTATATAGGGTTTGGAGGGACGCTCACGTTTAAAAATGCGCGCAAAGCCCGGGAGGCAGCAGCTGTGTTGCCGCTGGAGGCTATTGTGCTGGAAACGGACTGCCCCTATATGTCGCCCGAACCATATCGCGGCCGGCGAAATGATTCTTCCATGATTTTGTATGTTGCGCAGATGCTTGCCGAGATCAAATGCGTCTCTGTGCAAGAAGTGTTATGTGCCACGCAGCAAAATGCAGAAAGGCTGTTTGGGCTATGAAACGCCTCGGAGGATTTTGGCGCACGAAGAATGGCACACTTCGCAGCGGATGGCTTTTGGCACTTGGCGCAGTGGTAACAGCGGGGCTTATGCGTGCTGCACAAAGCATAGCTGCCCTTGCTGCGGGGGCGCTCATGATTCCGGTTTTGGTTTATGGAAATAGCGCATCGGTACAGAACGCACTGATCGATATCATACGTTGGGTTGGATGTGTTGCGATGGGTGCAGGAGCGATGGTTTCCTGGCACTATTTTACAAAACGGCCACTTTCGCAAATGGGGTTGCGTGTGCAAAAAGCAGCTCTACACCGGTTGTTCCTGGGGATGCTGCAGGGGACAGGGGCAGCCCTGGTTGTATTTGGTGTTTTGTTGGCCGCGGGGCAGGTGCGCGTTGAAGTACCAGCGCCTGCTTTTCATGCTGTTACAGTGGAACGTATTCTGTTTTATGGATTGGCAGCTTTGGCGGAAGGGATTTTTTATCAGGGCTTTTGTATGCACGCCGTGAAAGCTGTTGAAAAAAATGGTATCAGAGTTCGATGGGCCGTGTTGCTTGCCGCAGTGCTTTACACCGTGGGCCATATAGCTGCGGATGTGCCAGTATGGTGGCATTTAAACAACCTTTTTCTTGGCGGGGTGTTTGCGGCTATGACATTAGCCACAGGAGATATCTGGGCGGCTGTGGGTACGCATTGGATGTGGAATGTGGTCTGGGGGCCCGTATTGGGGTTTGCGGCAGACGGTGTTCGTACACAGGGCCTGTGGCAGGCACAATATACGGAAGCAACTGCATGGAATGGTGGGCCCTTGGGGCCGCAAAGTGGTGCGGCTGTGTTTGGAGTAGTGCTGGTTTGGTTGATTATTTGGGTTACAAAGGTCTTCCTGCATCGAGAAAATATGGATGAATAAAAACAGGACGGTTTTCCTCTGCACAAAGGGAAACCGCCCTGTTTAGTTGTATTATGCAGCTTCGTCAATGAAAAAGCGTTTGTACCATGTCAGGAAAGTAAACACCGTCCAAATTTTGCGCTGATTGTTTGCCTTGCCGTGGAAATGATCATCCAACAGTTTCATCAATGCTTGTGTGTCGAAAAACTGACAGGCATAATCTGCTGTAAAATATTCTTTCACGAGGGAATACCATTTTTCTTCCCGCAACCAATAGCGAATGGGTACAGGGAACCCTTTCTTTGGACGATTGGCCCATTCGTCCGGAAGCGTTTTGTTAGCCGCGTGGCGCAACACGGCTTTTACTTCTGTGCCACGGATCCGATAACGTGTGGGAATTGTCTCGGCAAACGTCATGACATTTTTGTCTAAAAACGGCACGCGTAATTCCAAGCTGTGGGCCATGCACATTTTATCTGCCTTCAGAAGAATGTCGCCGGGCAGCCACATGTTCATGTCCAAATATTGCTTTTTCGTTACCTCGTCCTGGCCTTTTACACGCGCGTAAAACCTGGCTGCCAAGCTATGTGGCTTTTCCCCACCACGAAAGGCCGGTTTAACGATGGCTTCGGCTTCCTTTTCCGGGAACACCAATGCCTGACCAAGGAAGTAATCCTCCGGTTTTTCCGAACATTTCATAAGGAAGTTTTTTCCTTTGAAATAAGGCAGAGGCTTTACAGCAGCAGCTGCTGCACGGCGCAGAGAACGGGGCAGCTTTTTAAACTTGTGCATAGCAGGAGTGTCGGCATACCATTCATAACCGGCAAAAATCTCATCGGCGCCCTCGCCGGAAAGCACTACTGTAACGTGCTCGCGTGCAAGCTTGGCCAGAAAATACAGCGGCACACTGGACGGGTTCGACTGTGGCTCGTCCATATGGTATTGAATATCCGGAAAGGCTTCAAAACATTCTTCCGCAGTAATCAGCTTGCGGTAGTTTTTTACGCCCAATTTGTCTGATAACTCAGCGGCGTAATTTGTTTCATTAAACTTGTTGTAATCAAAACCGACGCTGAAAGTGTTATCTGGCATCAGGCATGCGGTAATGTAGCTGGAATCCACGCCGCCCGAAAGAAATGAACCAACCTTTACATCGGCAATGCGGTGTGCGGCCACAGATTCGTGTACGGTTTTATCCAACACATTGGCACAATCTTCGAAATCCTGCTCTTTGGGTTCAAACTTGCAGTCCCAATAGCGCTGGATATCCATATGCCCATTTTCATATACAAAGCAATGTGCGGCAGGTAATTTATACACGCCTTTGAAAAAGGTTTCTTCCGTGGCAGAATACTGAAGCGTCAAATAAGGCAGCAGTGCGTTCTCGTTTACCTGTTTTTCAAATAGAGGATGCTCCAAAAAGCCTTTGATTTCGCTGCCGAACATAAGCCCTTTCCCGCCCGGAATAGGGTAATAGTAAAACGGTTTAATACCGAAAATATCGCGCGCGCCGAATAAGCGGCGATGAACCTTGTCCCAAATAACAAAGCCATACATGCCGCGCAGGCGGTATACAAGCTGTGTGCCCCATTCTTCATAACCGTGCACCAGAACCTCGGTGTCCGCGTTGCAGTGAAAATGGTGCCCCTTGGCCTGAAGTTCTTCGCGCAGCTGCATGAAATTATAGATTTCACCGTTGAAGGTGACAACAACATTGCCATCTTCACTTTGCATGGGCTGGGCACCGGCTTCAGAAAGATCCAAGATAGAAAGGCGGCGAAAACCAAGGGCAATATCGTCATCAATATAACTTCCGCCCATATCAGGGCCACGGTGCACAATGCGTTCCATCATGCGCTGCAGAACAGTTTGCTTTTCTGCAACTTCACCGGAAAAACCAATGAATCCACACATGGGTTCAATCCTCCTCAAAACCGATGGCCGTTTTGCCGAACATCTCGATGGCGCAGCGGCAAAGCACTTCCATGGAATCTGTAAAAAACGAGCCAAGGTGCTCGTCGCGTTTGATTAGCGAAAGCTCGGTGCATCCCAAAATGGCACCATCGCATCCTTGAGCCCGCATATGGGCAACGACAGCCTCAAACATTGCCATGTCAGCGCGTTTTCCTTGCTTGATATCACCATAAATGATATTGGTAACCATCGCCTGATGGGCGTCATCGGGTACGGCAAAATCCATACCGTATTTTTCGAATACGCGCTGGTAGGTTTTGGCGGCTACAGTGCCGGCAGTGGCTAGCAGTGCAGGCTTTTTTACCCCGCGCTGTTGTACATGTAGAACGGTTTCTTCCACCATATTTAAAATGGGCACGCCGGCGGTCTGTTCCAATTTGTCGTAAAAATAATGCGCCGTATTGCACGGAATAGCTAGTACATCCGCGCCAAAAGTTACAAGGCGGTGGGCATCTGCCTCCATGATATCAAAGGGGTTCTCTGTGCTTTGCCCAAGAATATATGCCGTTCTGTCCGGTGTAGTAGCGCGGGAGTTGATAATGACGTCGATATGATCCTGGTCGCACTGGGCGGCGGTGTGTTTTGTGAGAAGTTCGTAAAAATATACGCTGGCCATGGGGCCCAGCCCGCCCAGAATGCCCAGCACGCTTGGCGTTTTGTTCAAAAGCCCGCGCCTCCTTTATTACTGCCGGAAACAGACAATGAATTATCGGTAGTATGTCTTGAATTTTTTGAAATAACGTTGCATGTGTACCAAGTAATACGCAAAGCGTTTGGGATTCCAGGCGAGATCTTTTGCGTAACCAAAGGTGGAAGTTTCCTTGCCCTCTTTCGAAAGGCGTTGCGCCTTTTCCACAAACGCCTTATCCTTTACATAGCGATACACCACTGCGCGTGGAACTGAATGCCAGAACGTTTCCTTTTCATTCAGCACGCACTCACCAAGTTCCTGCCCCAGTACGCGATCTTCCACTACATAACGGGCGATGTTGTAGCCAGCACCCGTAACATAGTAGTTGGAACGCCCCTGGCGCAGATTGATTTCAAAGACACGATACGAACCGTCGCGCGTATCGTACTTGATATCAAAATTTGCGTACCCTGTATATTGCACGGCCTCCAGAAACGCTTTCAGCTTTTCCATTAAGGGTGCATTATATTCGGTGATAATAGCGGCATGGTTGCCCAGAGCCTTGGGTGTGTGTTCTTCAAGGCCCACATGGCCAAGACACATCATTTTAACTTTATGATTCTTATCCACATAGGCCGTCAGTACGTGCATGAAGCTGTCATCACCCGGGATCATATCCTGTAACACCACTTTGTCTGGATATCCCGCGCCATAGATCTGCCCCAGAATGCCGGATGCCTCGTCCGGTGTGTTTGCTACATACACCTTCTTCATGCCATCAAATGGATGCTTCCAGTACAAAATGCTGGAGGATGGCTTCACAATGATAGGATATGCAAAACCAAGAATTTGAGGCAAAAGAGTATCGGCCGGCTGCGGCCCCGTTACACATACTGTTTTGGGGTAAGGAATGGCGTATTTGTCGCACAGTTCATAAAAATCCGCCTTGGAAACCAGTTTGTCGCGCAACGCGGGTTCGATATACGGAGCCACGCAGTTCTGCGGAAGCCTGGATTTAATATCCATTAAAAGACTGGCATAATCGTCCGTACAACCAAGCACGACACATGTTTTATCGGCGTGTGTGTTTGCAAACTGTGTTACCGTGGCAAGCAATACTTCCGGCTCGTCCACATTTTCGATATAGGTGCAGTGCACGATGCGGGAATACATGGTGTCGCCCATGGGCCAGCGCCCAAAGGCATAACTTTCCACACCATATGCCTCATGAAAAGCACGCGCAACAGAATAACAGTTCATATCCGCGCCAATCAGCACGGGAACAATGGACGGAGACGCCACAACAAAAACCTCACTTCCGAGAATGCCTGCTTCAGCAGGTGGTTTGTTTGCCGTAAGAAAAACACAGCCGCAGCAAGCCGGGCGGCTGTGCGGCCATACGGATATATGGAAATATACCCTTTTCATTATATGCGCAAACAGTGTAATGTCAAGAAATGCCCCGCCGAACAGCGAAAATAAGAACCCGGCCGCGAAACGCTCGCAGCCGGGTATGATTCTTACTCCAAGTTTTAAGGTTCTCTTTTCAAGCCACTTTGCTAAAACTTGCGATATTCAGTTTGACATGCGGTACATCATACCGCTTCAAAATGCCTAGTGCATCGGCGTATACCTTTTTTCTGCTGTTTTTCTATAAAACTGCTTTTCAAAAGAAATTTTGCTTTCGGCCTTTGCATCTTTCGCTTTTCCCTTTTCTCTTCGAGAAAAACTACATTATTTGCTTGCAGTTGCCGAAATGGTTACCGGTACATTGGCGTTCGTTTCCTTTCTTTGGTTTTGCCAAGTTCATTGGTCTTCACCAAGTGCATTGATCTCTACCAAACTTGTTTGGAAACCATTTTGGGGAAATTCATTCGCTTTGAAAGGCCCCCTTTGCTCTGTCAGACTTTCGTCTCTTCCGCAAATCCTTTCAAGCGTTGAAATGACTTTCTTTACAATCATTTCACCACGGCCCTTTCTTTACAAGGCCGGGCATCTATTTGTGCTCACCTTGTGCAAGACGCATGGAACTTTTATGGACGATGCTTTGCTGTGAGCCTTTGGCCAGTGCCACATTTCCTGCGGGCTTCCACCATCGCAACACCGGGCTTATTTGGCCTTAAGTCCTAATCGAACTGTGATACCAGCTGTTCGTCCTGAGTCATGCGCCCTGCACAGGCTGCACGGGTTCTTCTGCCTGGTACATGGGCTTCAACTCCTTTCTTTTTTCTGATTTCATTATATGCGAAATAATTTGAAAATTCCATTCGCATAGTGCATGAAGTTTTGTTGTTTTTTATGGATAAAACATTCAAAGCTATCGCGAAGAACAGTTGACTGCGCACCGGAAAGGGGATATCATGAGAATACAATATTGGCCTTTTGGGGCTGTGTGAACAAGGAGGCGATGACCTTGAAAGCAAGAGTGTTGCGTCGTGCGCCGTCTATGCTGGCATATGGCTGTGCAGATGAGGAAAAACTGAAACAGGTATGCTGTGCACTGGGGGCAGAGCTGCGAGTGCTGAAACCGGAAGACTGGGCGACCCGTCTTGGTGTTCTGGCCGGAGAGGTGGGGCCTGAAACCCTCATGGCTGGCGAAGCCCCAAAGGAAAGCTTGCTGGTGTTTGCCTATTTTTCGGAAGCACAGCTGGACAAAGCACTTGCCGCACTGAGGAAAGAGAGCCTTTTGTTCGATTACAAAGCAATGTTAACACCTACGAATCGCGCTTGGACGCTGTATGAGCTTTTGGAAGAACTGAAAAGGGAACGTGCGCAAATAGATGCGCAAAGGAGCAAGTCATGAGATTTGACGGAATCATCAAGCAGGTGAAAGCACAGCGATGTGCCGGTTTTTCCTATGCATGCAGTGATCCGGCGGCCAGGTTCCGGGATGTGCTGACCGTATACTGCGATGGACGGCTGCTGTTCGAGCGCTTTTGTGCAGGTGAGGCGGCCGGTAGGGTGTGTGCGTTGTGGGCCCGCAAAGGGGCCGATGACACAGGGCGCATTCTGTGGGAAGATGACACATGTGATGATTGTGGAGCTTCTGAGGCACCCAAAGTGCTTACGGGTGCGGGCTCCGGTGGCCTTGTGTTCGACGGGCGGCCTGTTGCCTGGGCGCTGTGCGAACAGCGCCGCACTGATGCGTTCAACGGCTACGGTACTTTGAAAACATGGTTTTTGTGCAGATTTGGAAAGTGAGAAAAGCCTTCCTGTGAGGTCTATGGAGATAAAGTGGGCGGCAATGTTCAACTATTACGTTCTGCAGGTAGTGTAGAAAATTGAATGGATAAAAAATGGTGTGGTTCACAAATGAGAACCACACCATTTTTTGATACAAATTTCGCTTCATTCCCTTTGCAAGAAGGATACGGTGAACATTATATGTAAAAGCAGAATGCAGAATGCCCACAGCGCGAAGTCTCTCCCCCAAAGCGGGTACTAAAAATTCCACCTTCACAGAGCAGAAAAGGCGAAAGGCCCCAGATGGATTTATCCGGCAGTTCCACGTGAATGAAAAATTTTCTGTTCACATAGAGGTGTGCCATTTTGCGCGTATGGTTTTGGCCCCGCAAAACAGTGCAACTAAACGATGGCCTTGGGAAGAAATCATTGCGGTCAAAAACGTAATATTTCGGTTTCAGGCAATGGCATAAAATAACAAACCCAGTCTGTGAAATGCGGTAAATTTCCTCTGAAGTGCCGGCCCAAAGCACACTGGCTGGTCCCGTGATGGGAAGTTGGCTGTTGGAACTCTCCGCTTTCGTCATAGCAGGTGGGCGTACACCATAAATAGGAATGGAAGAACAATTCTTCTGGGTATGATGCAAAACCACGGAAGCGCTTTTGTGGCACGGGTGCCTTTGCTTCGGGTACAGCGTCTAAAAGGGAATCTTTAATATCTGTCTCAGAGCGGGTTTCCACATTACGGCGCAGACTAAGGGCATACTTTGAATGGACGCATAACGTGTGTGATTATTCTTCAAGCCGCGTCTGACACCAGTAGCGGCTCATGGAAAATCCGGCATCTTCTGTCATTTCGCTGCCAAGGCCAATGCCCTGCGGCGGGACGAAGGCGTGGGCGGCTTCTATGCTGGGAAACTCCACTTCTGCGTAGAAAAACTGTGTGGGAAGCCCTTTGTCCACAAGGCTCACTTCCAGATGTTCCCCACCGGGCAGGGCGTATACCCGGAAATCTTTTGTAACGAGAGGTTTGCCAATAAAGGCCTCCAGTCGCCGGAACAGTTCTTCGTTGATAGGTGTCTCGATCTCTTCGCGTGCCAGCGTGCCTTTGCCTTTGAAGCAGAGAATATAAGTTGTGCCGGCTTCTCCCGTGCTTTCGCGGATGCGCACTGCCGGTGCCGTAGCGATATATCCCTGGCGCATGGCAGCCTGCGCTATGATGGGAAGCCCTTTCGGGAACCCGTCTATCAGCCATTTGCGTTCGATCTCCATGAATAAACCTCCTGTAGGGGCCTAAAGATGCGTTTTTTGTTTAAGGCTCTTGTGGCCCGGTGTGCAAATTTATTATAATACAGAAAGCATGTACAGAAAAGGAAGTTTTATGAATGAAACAACAACGCAGCTTTCCCGCCTTCACAGTAACGCCAAAAGCCGCGCACAGCCTTGCGGCTGGCCATCCGTGGGTTTATGCAGAAGAAATCTTGAATGCGCAGCCCTGTGAGAACGGGGCGCTGGCCGATGTGTTCAGCCAGAAGGGAAGCTGGCTTGGCACGGGGATTGTCAGCCTGCAAAGCAAGATTCGCCTGCGTGTGATATCGCGGAATGCGAACGACGTGTTTGACGAGGCATTCTGGGGCCGGAGGCTACGCTATGCGTGGGAGTACCGGAAAACGGTAATGGGGCCGGATATTTCCAACTGCCGTATCATTTTTGGTGAGGCGGATCAGTTCCCCGGCCTTACGGTGGATCGATACGGCCATCTGCTGGTGGCGCAGGTGCTGAGCGTGGGAATGGAGCGGCTGAAACATACATTGTTTCCTGCTCTGGTACAGATGATGCGTGCAGATGGGCAGGATATCCAGGGCTTGTACGAGCGAAATGATGTGGCCCTGCGGGAAAAAGAGGGCCTTGCACAGGGTAAGGGATGGTATGATCTCTCGGCCATTGGCCTGCAAACGCCAGAAACGCCACTGGCACATATCTGCGAAAACGGCATTCATTATACCGTCGATGTGGAAAATGGTCAGAAAACCGGCTTCTTCCTGGACCAGAAATACAACCGCCGCGCTGTGGCGGCGCTTGCGAAAGGGCGTACGGTGCTGGACTGTTTTACCCATACCGGTTCATTTGCGCTGAATGCGGCCAAGGGGGGTGCTGTGAAAGTAACGGCGGTGGATGTCAGCGAGACGGCCTGCGCCATGGCGCGCCACAATGCGGCAGAAAACGGCCTTTCCGATGTAATGGAGTGTGTGGCTGCGGATGTGTTTGAACTTCTGCCTTCGCTCGCGAAGGGAAGCTATGACTTTATCATTTTAGACCCGCCTGCTTTTACGAAGGCCCGAAAAACACTGCACAATGCCCTGCGCGGATATAAAGAAATCAACACACGCGCCATGCGCCTTTTACCGCGCGGAGGTTATCTGGCAACCTGCAGCTGCAGCCATTTTGCAACAGAAGAAGAATTTTGCAAAATGCTGGCGGCTTCCGCGGCAGACGCCGGCGTGCAATTGCGGCAAATCGCCGCACGCCAGCAATCGCCGGATCATCCCATTTTGTGGAACGTGCCGGAAACCGCCTATCTGAAATTTTATCTGTTTCAGGTGGTGTAAAAGAGGTTGGCAGGCAAAAGCGGTAAAAAGTGCGGTGGAAAGCTTGCAAATCCGAAATTTGTATGCTATAGTGTGGTATGTACGATATTGTGTTATGGAAAGAGTGGGCCTTGCGGTCCGCTCTTTCGCGTTTGTTAAGGAGTTTTTCATGGCAGACAAAAAGGGCGCGGGCGGTACCGCGCAGGTGGTAGAGGCGCTGGTGAAGCCTGTTGTAGAAGGCATGGGCCTGCGCATCTGGGATGTGCGCTTTGAAAAAGAAGGGCCGGATTGGTTTTTGCGTATTTACCTGGACGGCGATGGATGCCCGCTGGACATGGACGCATGCGAAGCTGCCACGCGGGCGATTAATCCGGTGTTGGATGAAGCGGACCCGATCAGCCAAAGCTATTACCTTGAAGTGGGCAGCCCCGGCCTTGGCCGCCGTTTGACGCGCGAAGAACATTTTGAGGCAAAGTGTGGCGAAAAGGTGCGTGCGCAGCTGATTCGTGCAGATGAACAGGGGCGCAAACAGGTGGCCGGCATTTTGCTTGGTAAAGAGGGCACAAGTGTGCACCTTGCTTTGGAGGACGGCAGCAAAGTTGTGCTGGATGCCAAGCAGGTCAGCGCGTTTCGCCTTTGCGATGACGAAGACCTGTTTTGACGTCCGGAGTCACGTGTTTTCATTTGAGTAAGCATATATTTAAGTTTTAATATAAAGAAGGAAGATGATCTGGAAAGATGAATGCGGAATTTTTTGAAGCGCTTGCCATGCTGGAAGCTGAACGGGGCCTTTCGGCGGATTATCTGCTGGAGAAAATCAAAAATGCGATTGTCATTGCGGTGAAAAAGGATTATGACGTAGAAGATGACAACGTGGCTGTGGAGATTGACCCGAATACCGGCAAGTTCAATGTGAGCCTTTTGAAGCATATTGTGGAAGAAGTAGAAGACCCACATACACAGATCAGCCTGGAGGATGCTCAGGCCAAGAAGAAAACTTCAAAACTGGGCGCGGATTTTGTAATCCCCCTGAAAACCAAGGATTTTGGCCGTATTGCCGCGCAAACAGCCAAGCATGTGATCCGTCAGGGCCTGAAAGAGGCTGAACGCAGCCAGATGTATGCCGAAATGCAGGGTAATACACACGAGATTGTGGGCGCCACGGTTACCAATCTGGATACGGTGCGCGGTGTTGTGACGCTGGAGCTCTCCAAAGGTGGTGTTGCAACGTTGCCCCGCAATGAGCAGGTACCGGGTGAGGAATATTATGAGGGCCAGCATTTGCAGGTGTATGTGGTGGATGTTCGTGAGACTGAACGCGGCCCGCGCATGATGATCAGCCGCACACATCCCGGCCTTGTGAAACGTATGTTCGAGATGGAAGTGCCGGAAATCTACGATGGCACGGTGGAAATCAAGGCCATCAGCCGTGAGGCCGGCGCCCGCACAAAAATGGCGGTGTGGTCCAAGGATGAGAATGTGGACCCTGTAGGCGCGTGCATTGGTCCGCGTGGTGCGCGTGTGGCCAAGATCGTGGATGAGCTGGGCGGAGAGAAAATTGATATCGTGCGCTGGAGCGAAGACCCTGCCGCGTTCATCAGCGAGGCGCTCAGCCCTGCCAAAGTGGTAGATGTTGAGCTGCTGGAGGGTGAAAACCGTGCAGCCCGCGTGACGGTGCCGGATCATCAGCTTAGCCTGGCTATTGGCAACCGGGGCCAGAATGCTCGGCTTACCGCTCGGCTTACAGGCTATAGCATCGATATTCGCCCGGAAAGCGGTTACTACGGTGAAGAGCCGCCTGTTAAAAAAACGCAGGAATAAGTGAAGGGGGATGCCCATGAAAGAGCGGAAAGTGCCCCTGCGCAAATGCGCTGGCTGTGGGGAATCCAAACCCAAAAAAGAACTGGTGCGCGTAGTGCGTGCGCCGGACGGCACCGTGTCGCTTGACCTTGTGGGCAAGAAGCCCGGACGCGGTGCGTATGTGTGCCCGAAGGCTGCTTGCCTTGCCAAGGCGCGCAAGGCAAAGCGCATTGAGCGCGCGCTGGAAGTGGCGATTCCGGATGAGGTGTATGATGCCATGCAGGTCCAGATTGCCCGCGCGGAGGAAGAACATGCAACATAAAGCGGTGTTTGCACTTTCGCTGTGCCGCAAGGCGGGGGCCCTTGTAATGGGCTTCGATGCGGTGAAAGAA